>JAFKJZ010000080.1 GCA_017305815.1 Hyphomicrobiales bacterium | reverse complement strand
GGGCTAGGGAGGGGGAGTCCCGGGGAAGCGATCGAGGCCGCCAGAGAGACCGAGGTGGTACCCCTCTCTCCAACTCTCTCCCACAAGGGGAGAGAGGGCTCGGCCGAGCCAGCCCCTGACGTCCCCGACATCATGGCCACCAGTCCGGTACGGCTGGTGTCGGCGACGGAGCCCGCGCCGACCGTGCGGCCGTTTCTGAGCACGGTGTAGCTGTCGCAGAGGTCGAGCACCTCGTCGAGCCGGTGCGAGATGAACAGAACGGCGCAGCCCTCGGCCGAAAGCTGGCGCACGATCGCGTGCAGCCGCTCGGCCTCGCCCTCGGACAGGCTCGAGGTCGGCTCGTCCATGACGACGAGACGGCAGGGGTCCATCAGCGCGCGAACGATTTCCGCCATCTGGCGCTGGCCGGGCGTCAGCCGCGCCGCCGGCCGGTCGAGCGGCAGGTCGGGGGCGATGCGCGCCGCCACCTCGGATACCTTCGCGCGCATGGCGCGGCGGTCGATGAAGGGCCCGCGCCGCGGATGGCGGCGGCCGATCCAGGCATTGCCGACGGCGTCGAAATGCGGAACCAGGTTCAGTTCCTGGTGGATGAAGCGCAGGCCGAGCGCCTCGGCCGCGCGCGGGCCGTCGATGGCAATGTTCGCGCCATCCAGCCGGATCGTGCCGGCATCGGGCTGGTAGAGGCCGGAAAGCGTCTTGATCAGGGTCGACTTGCCGGCGCCGTTTTCGCCGACAAGCGCATGCACCGACCCCGCGCGGAGCGCGAGATCGGCGGAATCGAGAGCTTTCGTCGCGCCGAAGTGCTTGACGAGGCCGCCCAGCGCGAGAAAGGAATCCGATGTCACGGGCAGGTAACGCCCAGCGTCTCCGGGGTGATCAGCTTGGCCGGCGCGTAGATCTCGGCCTTCTCCGGCGCCTTGCCGGCGAGAATGCCGGTCAGGCCCTCGGCCGCGAGGCTGGCCATGGCGTCGAAGTCCTGGCTGACCGTGCCCTTGATGTGCGAGCACGACTTGATCAGCTCGACCGCCTGCGGATTGCCGTCGATGCCGGCGATGATGATCTTCGAATCCGGCTTGTCGGCCTCGATCGCCAGCTGCGCGCCGATCGCCGGCTCGTCCCAGGCCGCCCAGACCGCGTCGATCTGGTCGCCCTGGCTCTTCAGCCAGTTCTCGGTGGTCTTGCGCGCATCGTCGACCGGGCCCGGCACGACGACGTAATGGTCGGCGACGACCTTGATGTCCGGATACTTCTTCAGCGCCGCGTCGAGCGCCAGCTCGCGCTGGTGCACGCCCGGATGGGCCGAATAGTAGAACTTGGCGATGTTGCCCTTGCCGCCGAGCTTGCCGAACAGGAAGTCGGACAGCTTGGTGCCGAGCTCGAAATTGTCCGAGGTGACGTTGAGCACGACGCCCGGCGCCTTGGCGCCGTCGATGGTGACGACGGGAATGCCGGCGGCGGCGGCGGCATTGACCTGGTCCTGGATCTGGGTCGGATCGACGCTGACGAGCACGATCGCCGCGACCTTGGCGGCGACGACGTCCTCGATGCGGCTGGCGAGCTGGCCCATGTCGCCGCGCGTGTCGACCACCGTGGCGTTCCAGCCGGCCGTCTTGGCCTTGTCCTGGAACACGTTGATCATCTGGTTGGTGGCGACCGAGCTCTGATACGGCGTCAGCACCGCCACGTCGGCGGCGAAGGCGCCAGCCGTCGAGGCCATCAAACCGGCCAAGGCCAAACCAAGAATTCCAGCCCGCATTTTTTCACTCTCCCCTTGGGTGCGGGGAGAGTGATATCGCGTCCGCCACGCCGGGCGCAAGCGGCTCAGAGCGCCGGATCGAGCGCGGCGGCGAGCGCCCGCGCATGCGACGCCGCCTCACGATAGGCGGCAAAGCGCCGGGCGGCCCTCTTGGCCCGATCCTTCCTCGGCTTGACGACGGTTTCGTCGCTGCCGGCCGCCGACTTTTCCGCCTTGCCCGCAGCCTTTTTGGCGCCGGCGCCCGCCTTGGTCGCACTCGCGGCCTTGGCGGCGGCCGAGCCTCCCTTCGGCGCGAGCCCGATGATCGGCGCGATGATGCGGAAGGCGCCATAGGCGGTGACGATGCGGGAAGCGGCCGGAACGGTGACCCTGGCGCCGGTGACGTCGGCGATCAGATGCGCCACCGTCAGGCTGCCGGCGACGCCGCCGGCGAGCGCGATGGTGGCGGGCTTGATCGGCAGCGCGTCGAGATTGTCGCGGATGGCGTGGGCGAGGCCTTCGAGCACGGCATAGGCCAGCGCTTCCGGCGCGTGGTCGCGATCGAGGCCGAAGAAGGCGCCGCGCACGGCCCGATCGGAAAACGGCGCCCGCTCGCCGATCCGGCCGCCGCATAGAGCTCGGCGACCGGCCGGCCGGCGACATGGGCGAACCAGTCGATGGCGAGCCCTGCGGCGAGGAAGGGCGAGATGACGATGACGTCGGTGCCGACAGGCGCGGCGAGCGTATAGGCGTCGCGCGGCGGCTTCGCCACCGAATGGGGCATGGTGGCGGCGATCCAGCCGGTGGTGCCGAGATAGGCGTGCGGCCGGTCGTGCTGCTCGCTCGACGTGCCCCAGGCGGTGGCCCCGCCATCGCCGGCGCCGACATAGACGGGAATGCCGGGCTTCAAACCGAGCGCGCCGGCGGGCTCCGGCAGCAGCGGCCCGGCGAGCGCGTCGGCATCGAGGATGTCGGGCAGGATCCGGAGCGACAGGCCGATGGAACCGAGGATCGTCGCGTCCCAGTGCCGCTCGGCGAGATTGAGCAGGCCGGTGGTGGTGGCGCAGGTCGGATCGACGACGGCGCGGCCGGTCATGCGGTGGATCACGGCGTCCTTGGCGCCGAACAGCACGCGCTCGACCGCCGTCATGGTGTCGATCTCGTGGTTGAGCAGCCAGTCGAGCCGGAACAGGCAGAGCGCCGGCTCGGCGCGGTTGCCGATGCGGTTCTCGAAATCGGGCGGCAGCTGCGCCTTCACGGCCGCGATCTCGGCCGCCGTCACGCGGGCGTCGCTATAGAGCAGCGCCGGCCGCACGCTGGCGCCGTCGCGGCCGAGCAGGATCACGTTCTGCATCGAGCCGGTGAGCGTGATGGCGATCGGCTGGATGTCGATGGCGAGCCCCTGGACGGCGTCGACGGTCGCCTTCCACCAGGCGGCCGGATCCTGCTCGGCCCAGCCGGGATGCGGTACGGCGGTCACGATCGGCGTGTCGGCGGAGCGCAGGGTGCGGCCCGTCTCGTCGAACAGCGCAGCCTTCACCGACGAGGTTCCGACGTCGATGATCAGTACCGTGCGCTCCGGCGACGGCTTCCTGACCGGCTTCCTGACTGCCATGTTCGAATCCCTGTCCGCGGTTTCGGGAGGCGCAATCTAGAGCCTGTTCCCGCCGGAGGGAATCGGCATGGCGACGCGCCCCTCCCCTTCGGGCAGGTTGTTCGCCGGAAACGCTCTGGGCCGCGCGGCCGGGACGGGAGCCGGCCGCTCAGGCGGCGTGGGCGCTGTGCGGCAGGATGAAGGGCGCATCGGTCGGCACGCCGCCGACATGGACGCTGACGCCGAAGACGGAACGCATCATCGCGTCGGTCAGCACCTCGCGCGGGGTGCCGCTCGCGGCGATCCGGCCGGCGCTGACGACGAGGATCTTGTCGGCATAGAGCGCGGCCAGGTTCAGATCGTGCAGGATGGCGACGACGCCGCCGCCGGCGCGGGCGAAGTTGCGCGCCGTGTCGAGGGTCAAGAGCTGGTGGCGCAGGTCGAGGCTCGCGGTCGGCTCGTCGAGGAACAGATAGCGCGGGACGCCGGCCACGACCGGCTCCCAGACCTGGCAGAGCACGCGGGCGAGATGGACGCGCTGCTGCTCGCCGCCGGAGAGCTCCTGGAAGAAGCGGCCGCCGAAGCCGTTCAGGTCGACGCGGGAGAGCGCGGCGGCGACGCGGGCGGCGCGGGCCGCCGGGTTCAGCGCGCCGCTGGTGCCGAGGCGGACGACCTCGTGCACGGTGAAGGGAAAGGCGAGCGACGAGGCCTGTGGCAGCACGGCGCGGCGCTGCGCCAGCTCATAGGGCCGATAGGCGGAGAGGTTCCTGCCGTCGAGCCGGATCGAGCCGGAGGCCGAGCGCAGCTCGCCCGTCACCGCCTTCAGGATGGTCGACTTGCCGGCGCCGTTCGGCCCGACCACCGCCGTCAGTTCGCCCGGCTTCACGCGCAGCGACACATTGTCGAGGATGGCGCGCTGGCCGGCGCGGACGGTGAGGGCTTCGACTTCGAGCATGACGGCTTCCGGTTCGGAGGAGCGCGGCCGCCGGGCGGCCGCCGCTCCACGGTTCAGGTCGGGGCGTTGCCGCCCTAGAGGTCGATGACGCCGCGCTTCCTGAGCAGGATCGACAGGAAGAAGGGCGCGCCGATGGTGGCGGTGACGATGCCGATCGGCAATTCGGCCGGGGCGACGATCGTCCGGCAGACCATGTCGGCGACGATCAGGAGCGACGCGCCGAGCAGCGCCGTCGCCGGCAGCAGCGTGCGGTGTTCCGGGCCGATCACCAGGCGCAGCACATGCGGCACGACGATGCCGACGAAGCCGATGATGCCGGCGAACGCCACCGACACGCCGACGGCGAGCGCGACCACCATGATGATCAGGCTCTTCAGCCACTGCGTGTTGAAGCCGAGATGGCGGGCTTCCGCCTCGCCCAGCACAAGGGCGTCGAGCCCGCGCGCGGTGAACGGCATGGCGATGAAGACGCCTATGACGAAGGGGAGCGTCAGCAGGATCTTGTGCCAGGTGGCGCCGCCGAGGCCGCCCATCGACCAGAAGGTCAGCTCGCGCAGCTGGAAGTCGTTGCTGCGGAAGACGAGATAGGCGGTGATGGCGCCGGCGATGGCGCCGAGCGCGATGCCGGCGAGCAGCATGGTGCCGACCGAGGTCTGGCCGCGCCGGGTCGCGATCGAATAGAGCAGCAGCGTCGTCATCAGGCCGCCGAAGAAGGCGGCGATCGGCAGCGCGCCGATGCCGAGGAAATCCATCACCGGAGCGAGGAAGGCGCCGCCGAGCACGATCACCAGCACCGCGCCGAGCGCCGCGCCGGCCGAGACGCCGACGAGGCCGGGATCGGCGAGCGGGTTGCGGAACAGGCCCTGCATCATCGCGCCGGCCAGCGCCAGCGCCGCGCCGACCATTGCGCCGAGCAGGGTGCGCGGGATGCGGATGTCGAACAGGATGACGTGGTTGACGGTGTTGATCGCGTCGAAGCGGCCGGCGAGCGCATCGGAAAGCAGGCCCGCCACCTCCGCCGTCGACAGGCCGGACGGACCGACGCACACAGAGATCACGCAGACGGCGAGAAGCAGCAGGACGAGGGCGGCGGTCACCACCCGCGCCCGGCCGCGACGGTCGCCGGCAATCGGCGCTGTCATCACGAGGCTCATCAGTTCGCCGCCGGCCACTCGGGAAGGTCGAGCTTCGGATAGAGCGCGTGGGCGAGGTCGCGCGCCGCATCGGCCGTGCGCGGACCGAAGCCGAGCAGATAGAGGCCGTCCATCGCCACCAGCGCCTTGTCGCGGGCGGCGGGCGTGGCGCGCAGCGCCGGCGAATCGAACACGACGTCCGGATCCGGCACCGACTGCGAATTCATCATCACGACGACCTCCGGGGCGGCGGCGATCAGCGCCTCGTCGGAAGCGGGCTTGTAGCCCTCGACGGCGGCCATCGGATTGACGCCGCCGGCAAGCGCGATCATCGAATCGGCGGCCGTGTTGTGGCCGGCCGCGAGCGGCTTGCCGCCGTTCAGGCTCATCACGAAGACGGCCTTCTTGCGCTCGTTTTCCGGGATCCTGGCGATCGCCGTCTCGAGCGCCTTGAACTTGGTGGCCAGGTCGTTGGCGATCTTGTCGCCCTTCTCCGTCTCGCCGAGGATGTCGGCGATCAGGCGGACCTTGGCGATGATGCTGTCGCCCGAGCGGCGCTCCGGCACGATGACGATCGGCACCGAGGCGGATTCGAGCAGGGTGATCGCGTCCTTCGGGCCGGAGCCCTCGACGGCGATGATCAGGTCCGGCTTGACCGAGAGCACGCCCTCGGCCGACAGCGCGCGCATGTAGCCGACATCCGGCTTGGCGTTCGCCTCGGGCGGATAGGACGAGGTGGTGTCGCGGGCGATGATGCGGTCGCCGGCGCCGAGCGCATAGACGATCTCGGTGATGTCACCGCCGATGGTGACGATGCGGTCCGTCGAGCCGATCGTGACCTTGCGGCCGGTGGCGTCCTCGATCACCCGCTCGGCCGCGACCGACTGGACGATGGCGCCGCAGGTGATGACGATGGCGAAGGCCAGGCCAAAGAGGAACTGGAAGCGACGACCTGCCAGGCGCTCGACCGAGCGAGCCAGGCCGAAATGCAGGGGAGAGTGCGCGAGCCTCATGATTGATCCCGTCTACTTGTTCAATATGAGCTTGCCGGCCCGGGTGAGGCGCAGCCTGTAATCCTCGCCGACATGGCGAATGATGATTTCCCGCGCTCCCCGGAGCAGTTCTTCACTGGCAATCACGCGCGGACCGGAGCCCGGGGCGGGCGAGTCCAGCGCTTCTGCGGCCGAAAATGTGTCGTGCATGTCAGCTCCACCGGATTGCCTGGGTGGCGGCAATTTCGAGTCATTCTAAACTTGCGAACTATTCGCAACAATTTAGTTGACTGACGTACTCACCTTTTCGTATCTCCGCAAGTGAAAGATCACTGCGCCGGTTCGGCCGCCCTCGGGGGAGCCGCGGACGACCGGCATTCCGCCAAGCACGCCAGTGCCGCGCGCCCCGCATCGAGCGGGCCCCGGACAGCCAGCCAGGCCTTCCACCTACAGAACGCCTATGGGGCTCGCATGCGTGTCGCTCGACATAAGACTTGGCTGATGGCTGGTACGGCCGCAGCCCTCCTCGCTGCCTTTTCCGCGACCGTTGCGAAGGCGCAGTCCGCCGCCGCGCCGACCGCCAACAGCTCGGAAACCGACGAAGAGCTGAAGAAGAAGGCCGCCAAGGGCCAGACCAGCTTCCTGGCGCCGATCACGGTGACCGCCGCGCCGGAAGGCTGGAAGAACCCGTTCGCGACGCCGGCGCCCGTCAGCTCGGCCGGCGAGGACGAGATCCCGCTGTTCGGCCAGCGCAACCTCGGCAACGTGCTGCGCGCCATGCCCGGCACCTTCTCGCGCGATTCGATCCAGAACGCCGGTCTCTCGGTGAACATCCGCGGCCTCGAAGGCTCGGGCCGCGTCAACACCATGATCGACGGCGTCCGCCAGAACTTCCGCTTCACCGGCCACGAGGCGCAGGGCTTCGCCTATGTCGACCCGGCTCTGGTCGCCGGCGTCGACGTCACCCGCGGCGCGATCTCGACCGCCGGCGGCGCCGGCGCGCTGGTCGGCTCGGCCAATGTCCGCACGCTCGGCGTCGACGACATCCTGACCGACGGCAAGAACTGGGGCGCGCTCGCGACGCTGACCTGGGGCAGCAACGGCGTCGGCTTCTCGGAAATGGCGGCCGGCGCGGTGCGCTCGGCCGGCGGCGGCGCGGCGATCGCCGGCGCGATCAGCTACGCCAACCCCGACAACTACAAGAACGGCGACGGCATCGAGGTGCCCTATACCGGCCAGGATCGCCTGTCGGGCCTGGTCAAGGGCGAGTTCGCCCCGACCGACGACCTGACCGTCAATGTCGGCGCGGTGCTCTACACCAACGACTTCCTCGCCAATTCCTACAACCAGAACATCCGGTCGGACACCTACACCGCCGGCTTCAACTGGGATCCGGACAGCGAGCTGGTCAACGTCTCCGGCCATTTCTACGTCAATGACGTCAAGATGACCTATGGCGACAACGCCGCCGGCACCGCCAACACGACGTCCGGCCGCGTCATCGAGGACCTCGGCATCGGCTTCGACCTGTCCAACACCTCGAAGTTCAACCTCGGCAACGTCGCCGTCAGCTCGACCTATGGCGTCGAGTACTTCCACGACGACGTCGACGCCTACAACACCTGGACGCCGAACAGCGAAGGTGGCGTCAATCCGAGCGGCAACAGCGGCATCGGCGGCGTCTTCTCGGAGACGACCTTCACCTACAACATCGTCGACGTGATCGCCGGCCTTCGCTACGACTTCTACACGCTCGACGGCACCACCAACGTGCCGAGCAACAATCTGGCCGGCCTGCCTGCGGGCAATTACGACCTCGACCAGTCGGAAGGCCGCGTCGATCCCCGTATCACCCTGGCGCTCAACCCCTATGAGTGGCTGCAGCCCTACGTGACCTATGCGGAGACCTTCCGCGCGCCGACGATCAACGAAATGATGCTCGGCGGCTCGCATCCGGGCTCCGGCTCGAATTCGAGCTACAGCCCGAACCCGTTCCTCGAGCCGGAAATCGCCAAGGGCTGGGAAATCGGCGCCAACATCAAGAAGGACGGCCTGCTGACCGAAGGCGACATCTTCCGCCTGAAGGCCAACTACTACTACCAGAACATCGAGAACTACATCGCCGTCCAGAACGTCGGCTATGTCTGGTGGTTCGTGAACACGCCCGGCACCTCGGTCATCAAGGGTCTCGAACTCGAGGCTCTCTATGACGCCGGCTTCGCCTTCGCCAACGTGTCCTACACCCATGCGGAATCGAACCTGCCGCCGACCCAGAACGGCCTCGGCGTCGCGAGCTACCTGCCGGACAACGTCTTCGCTCTGACCGCCGGCGCCCGCTTCCTGGAGCGTCGCCTGACGGTCGGCGGCCGCGTCAACTATGTCGGCAACACCGACGCCGGCCAGGGCTTCTTCGGCTCCACCGTCGCCGACTGGGACGCCTACACGCTGGTCGACGCCTTCGCCAACTACAAGTTCGACAACGGCCTCGACCTGTCGCTCAACGTGACCAACATCTTCGACAAGGCTTACACCCCTGCCCTGTCGACGCTGAGCAGCTGGACCGGCGACACCGGCCGCGGCCGCACCGTCCTGCTGACGGCGAAGATGCAGTTCTGAGCCGGATCTGAATACACCGGCCCGGCGGTGTGGTGACGACGGGCAGGTGTGAGGAGGGAAGGCCGGCGACGGTCCTCCCTCCTCCTTTTTTTGCCGGATTGCCGGCGCACACCCACACGCACCTCATCGGCACGCAAACGGAAGATCCATCATGTACATCGCCATGAACCGCTTCAAAGTCATCAAGGGCATGGAAGCCGAGTTCGAGGAAGTCTGGCGCAACCGCCCGCGCAACCTCCACGAGATGGAAGGCTACGTCTCCTTCAACCTGCTGAAGGGCGCCACGGCGGAAGACCACACGCTCTATTCGTCGCACACCGTCTGGCAGACCCAGGAGAACTTCGTCGCCTGGACCAAGTCGCAGCAGTTCCGCGATTCCCACAAGGGCGCCGGCGACCGCAAGCCGATGTTCCTCGGCCATCCGAACTTCGAGGGCTTCGAGTCCGTGGAAGGCGTCGGCTAGCCAGCAGGCCGCATCGGCCGTCACGAGATTTTGAAGCCAGAGCCCTTGCGATCGGCCGACCTGTGGACCTATCGATGATTAGGTCAGGGTAACTTACTATATCCCGATCGTATCAATAGGGCGCGCTTTCTGTCGTTCGTCCGCAGCTCCGCCGCGGACGAACCCCAAAAAGGCCCCTCGGGGCCACAAGAATGCAAGCCGAACACCACGCCGCGCGCCCGGCGAACTACAAATGGGTCGCGCTCAGCAACACGACGCTCGGCATGCTCGCCGCGTCGATCAACGGCTCGATCCTCCTGATCAGCCTGCCCGCGATCTTCCGCGGCGTCGGCCTCAAGCCGCTCGAACCCTCCAACGTCAACATCCTGCTCTGGTCGATCATGGGCTACATGGTCGCGACCTCGGTGCTGGTGGTGACCTTCGGCCGGCTCGGCGACGCACTCGGCCGCGCCCGGATCTACAATCTCGGCTTTCTAATCTTCACCATCTGCGCGGTGGCGCTCAGCCTGATCCCGAGCGGCGGCGGCGCGCTCGCCGCCTGGTACATGATCGGCGTGCGCGTCATCCAGGGCGTCGGCGGCGCCATGCTGATGGCGAACTCCACCGCGATCCTCACCGATGCCTTTCCGCAGAACCAGCGCGGGCTGGCGCTCGGCATCAACACGGTGGCGGCGATCGGCGGCTCGTTCATCGGCCTTTTGATCGGCGGCCTGCTCGCCGACATCGACTGGCAGCTGGTGTTCTGGATCAACGTGCCGTTCGGCGTCATCGGCACGGTCTGGGCCTACTGGAAGCTCAGGGATCGCACCACGCCGCGCCGCCGCCCGGTCGACTGGGCCGGCAACCTCACCTTCGGCATCGGCCTGATCCTCGTCCTGATCGGCATCACCGAGGGCATCCAGCCCTATGGCAGCTCGGCC
>JAFKJZ010000079.1 GCA_017305815.1 Hyphomicrobiales bacterium | reverse complement strand
TGATCGACATCGCCGTGCGCGACCGCGTGCTCGGCCGCTACACCGAGACGCTGGACGTCCCCGGCCGAACGCGCGGCGCCAGCGGACTGATCGGCGCCGCCATGCTGGCGGAAGAACTCCCGGCGTGATCAAATCGGACCCATGAAGATCCAGCTCGAAATCTGCGTCGACACGCCGGACGGCCTCGCCGCCGCCATCAAGGGCGGCGCCGACCGCATCGAACTCTGCAGCGCGCTCTCGATCGGCGGGCTCACGCCCTCCCCCGGCCTGATGCGGATCGCCGCCCGGGCCGGCGTGCCGACCTATGCGATGATCCGGCCGCGCGAGGGCGATTTCGTCTTCTCGCCCGGCGAGCTGGACCAGATGCGCCGCGACATCGACGCCGTCCGCGCCGCCGGCCTCGCCGGCGTCGTGCTGGGCGCTTCCGAGCCGCGCGGAAAGCTCGATGCCGAGGCGCTGTTCCACCTGCGCAGCCATGCTGAAGGCATGGGCGCGACGCTGCATCGAGCCTTCGACCTCGTTCCGGAGCCGTTCGAGGCGCTGGACGCCGAGCTGGTGCAGCGCGCCGGCGAGCGGCTGGCGATCATGCCGGGCTCGGGCGTCCGCCCGGAGAACGTCGCCCATATCCTCGACCGGACCGGCGCGCGCGAGATCCACGCGTCCTGCCGAACCGGCAGCCAGACGGTGGCGCCGGAAGCGGTGGCGCTCGGTTTCGCCAACACGCCGCGGATCGACGTCACCGCCGAGGAGAGCGTCGCCAAGATGGTCGAGATCCTGCGCGTGTTCGAGATTCCGCCCGCCGGATAGCTTCAACCGAACATGCCGAATAAGGCACCGAAACGGTTGAAATTGCAGCACTCCCCGGCTTTGACAGCCGGTCCCCGGGCATGGCAGGCTCCCCCTCCGACATGAGGGAATGGCAATGGCCGAGATCGTTTTTGAGCGAGTCACCAAGCGCTATGACGACGGCCAGCTCGCCGTCAACGCGCTCGACCTGAAGATCGCCGATGGCGAGTTTCTCGTGCTGGTCGGCCCGTCCGGCTGCGGCAAGTCGACGGCGCTCCGGATGATCGCGGGGCTCGAAGAAATCTCCGACGGCTCGCTCGTCATCGACGGCGCCATCGCCAACGAACTGTCGCCGCGCGACCGCAACATCGCCATGGTGTTCCAGTCCTACGCGCTTTATCCGCATCTTTCTGTGGCCGAGAATATCGGCTTCGGCCTCAAGGTGCGCGGCTCCGACAAGTCGGAGATCCGCGCCAAGGTCGAGGCGACGGCGAAGCTCTTGGAGCTCTCCGAGCTGCTCGACCGCAAGCCCGGCCGCCTTTCCGGCGGCCAGCGCCAGCGCGTCGCCATGGGCCGCGCCCTGGTGCGCTCGCCAAAGGCCTTCCTGATGGACGAGCCGCTCTCCAATCTCGATGCGCGGCTGCGCGGCCAGATGCGGGCCGAGATCGCCCATCTGCAGAAGATGACCGGCGTCACGACCGTCTATGTCACGCATGACCAGGTCGAAGCGATGACGATGGGCGACCGCGTCGCCGTGATGAACAAGGGCGTGCTGCAGCAGCTCGCCGCCCCCCGCGTGCTCTATGATTCGCCCGCCAATCTCTTCGTCGCCGGCTTCATCGGCTCTCCGCCTATGAACCTGCTTCCGGGCAAGATCGTAGCCACCGAGGCCGGCTATGCGCTGGAGCTCGGCGAACTGACGATCGCCCTCGACGACGCCGCTCTGGACGCGCGGCCCGGCATTCCGCGCTTCGCCGGGCAGCCGATCATCGCCGGCATCCGGCCCGAGGCGCTGCGGCTGCTCGGCTCGGTGACGCCCGGCCCCGGCCGCTTCTCCGGCACGGTGGCCTTCGTCGAGGATCTCGGCGCCAGCCTGCTCGTCCATCTCGATCTCGCCGGCGCCTCGGTTGTCGCGGCCGGCGTGTCGGAGGATGGCGAGGAACTGAGCTCGGCGCGGACGCGGCTTCGCGCCGTCGTCGACGGCGCGCTGCCCGTCGGCAAGGGCGACCCGATCTGCCTCACGGTCGATCCCGCCCGCATCCATCTCTTCGATGCGAAGACGGAACAGGCGATCGGCGCCTAAACGGTAGCAAACCGGCGGAATTGCAACGCGGTGGCGGTCGATTGATGTCGATCAAGGCGGATCGCCGCAGCGGAACCGATACTGGCCTCGTCAGCAAACGGAGGCCACCATGTCCATTCTCGCTCTCAGCGCCATCATCCTCGCCTTCCTCGTCTTCATGGCCGCCGTTGCCTGGGCCGACCGCCAGACCCGCAATCTGAGCTCGGGCCTCCAGCCTGCGCAGGCGAAGGCTTCGATCCAGGCGGCGCGCCCGGCGCGCGGCTGATCCGCCCTATTCCAACTGGCGCAAAGGGCGAGGCTCGGTAGGGGAGTCGACATCGCCGCCGCGCCCTCGCACCGCGCAACAAGCTGAGGGGGCCAGCCGCGCGGTGCGTTGCTCTTTTGGGTCACCGGCCGACCTCCCGTGCCGCGGCCCATCGCCAATCGCCCGGCGAAGATCGCGCCGCGCGGACCCGCCGAGAGGAGCACCCGCCGGGGTTCGCAACGAAAAGTTATCCAGATTGATGCCGTCGGCACCGCGCTATCCGCCATAATTTCCGGCGGACGCAAAGCGTGCAACCGCCGAGGCAAAAGCCATGAAAACTTGTGGTGACAATACCTTAGCTTGCCAGGAGCCCACCGCGCATTCCCGCCGCAGGCGCTACCTTCTGGGATCCGCCATGCTGTTCGGCGCCCTCGCATGGATGGGATCCCAGCCCGTCGCCGAGGCGCAGGCACCGGCGCAGCGGCCCAACATCGTCATGCTGATGACGGATGACACGGGCTGGAACGACTTCGGTCCCTATTCCGGCGGCGGCGCCGGCCTCGGCCATCCGACCCCGAATGTCGATCGCCTCGCTAAGGAAGGCTCGACCTTCACCAACTGGTACGGCCAGGCGAGCTGCACCGCCGGCCGCGCCTCGTTCATCACCGGCCGGATCCCGATCCGCTCGGCGCTGTCGATCGTGGTGGCGCCCGGCGACGAGAACGCGCTCCGCAAAGAGACGCCGACCATCGCCGAGTTCTTCAAGAAAAACGGCTACAAGACCTATTTCTCCGGCAAATGGCATCTCGGCGACAAGCCTGAAGCCTATCCGACCGAGCACGGCTTCGACGAAATGAAGGAGTTCGCCGCCTACTACGCCGGCGTCTATGCCTACAACAACACGTCGAACTGGTTCCATCCCTGGTTCCCGTCCTTCAACGCCGCGTTCAACCAGGCCTATGACAGCGTCGTCAATCTCGGCGAGTGGGAAGGAACGGCGGGCAAGCCGGCGACCCGCGTCGGCACCATCGACTATGACAGCCTCGCGACCCTCGACATCCGCCAGACGGATTCGGCGATCGACTACATCAAGAAGAACGCCAGGGGCGGCACGCCCTTCTTCATGGACGTCAACTTCATCAAGATGCACAACCCGACCAATGCCGCGCCGGAGTTCCGCGGCCGCTCGCATCTCGGCGACTATTCCGATTCGCTGATGGAGCTCGATACCGACATCGGCCGGATCATGGACACGATCCGCGCCGAGGCGCCCAACACGATCGTCATCCTGACCGCCGACAACGGCGCCTGGCTCGACGCCTATCCGGATGCCGGAACGACGCCGTTCCGCGGCGAGAAGGGCACGGCGTTCGAGGGCGGCTGGCGCGTGCCGGGCATCATGTGGTGGCCGGGCCAGATCCCCGCCGGCGTGCAGAAGAACGAGATGATGTCGCATATCGACGCCTGGGCGACGCTGGCGACGATGGCCGGCCTGACGCCGCCGCCGCATGACTGGGTCGGCAATGACGGCAAGCCGATCTATTTCGACTCGATCGACAACAGCCAGTACATCCTCGGCAAGTCCGACCACTCCGCGCGCAATTCATGGGTCTATATCGACGGCGAGAACTTCCTCGGCGCCCGCATAGACATCGGCGGCGACCCGAAGGAGCCCTGGCTCAACATCGCGTGGAAATACCTCTACACCGCCAAGGATTCCTGGCTCGGCTCGGAGGCCAATCTCGGCTCCATCGGCGCGGTCTACAACCTGACCATGGACCCCTACGAGAAATACGACATGACCTTCAATGGCGCGGCGCCGACCCGCGTGCTGCCGAGCTCGCCGGGCCGCTTTGCCGGCCAGGACAATGGCTGGATCCTGGCCCTGATCGAGCCGGTGATCCTCGATTTCGACAAGTCGATCCTCAAGTACCCGAACATCAAGCGCTATGTCGGCGGCGCCTCGAACGACCTGATCCCCAACCTCCAGCGGCCCGACGATCCGCTGCCGCTGCTGAAGGGCTCGAATCCGCAGGCGAAGGGCAGCGGCGGCTAGCGCCTGCCGTCCTTCCGCCCGGCATCGGGAAAAAGGGGCGCCGGAACCGGCGCCCCTCTTTTGGGTCCGGGAAAGCTCCCCCCGCCTCAGTGGACGCCCTTGGTCAGGCCCTGCACGAAATAGCGGTTCAGGAACAGCGCCATCAGCACGATCGGGATGGTGGAGAAATGCGCCAGCGCGCCGAGCGTGCCCCAGGTGATGTCCTTGGTGCCGAAGGCGGAGAGCAACGCCACCGACAGCGGCTTGGTGTCGGAGTTGGTCAGGAACATCGGCGTCAGGAAGTCGTTCCACGAGAACATGATGCAGAACAGCGCGCTGGCGATGATGCCGGGGACCACGGTCGGCAGGGCGACGCGGTAAAACGCGCCCCAGAGCGTGCAGCCGTCCGTCAGCGCCGCCTCCTCCATGTCGCGCGGCAAGGCGCGGAAATAGGAGAACATCATCCAGGTGACGAAGGCGCAGTTCAGCGTCGTGTTGAGCAGCACCACCGCCCACCAGGTGCCGAGCAGGCCGATGTCGCGCATCATCAGGTAGAACGGGATCAGCGTCGCGATGATCGGCACCGTGCGGATCGCCAGGAAGACATAGGCGACGGCGATGGCATAGCGCCACTTCGCCCGCGCCAGCGCGTAGCCGGCCGGCACGCCGAGCAGCAGCGACAGCACCGTGGTGCCGAGGCTCATCACGATGCTCGACTTCAGCAATTGCCAGACATCGAACAGCTGGAAGATGCGCTCGAAATTCACCAGCGTCGGCGAGAAGGTGAAGCTCGGCGGTGACGAGAAGATCTCGCGCGGCGGCTTGTAGGCGGTCGAGACCAGCCAGAGCACCGGGATCAGGTAGAGGACGAGGATGACGACGAGCGTGGTGCGCTCGAGGGCGATCTGGCGGGCGCGGGCTTTCATCTCTCGTTGGCCCTCACATCGGCCCGGCGGATCAGCAGGGTGAACACGGCACAGAGGACGGCGATGCACAGGATGGCGACGTTGCCGATCGCCGAGGCGAAGCCGATATTGAAGAACTGGAGGCCCTGCTTGACGCCGAACACCATCAGCGAATTGGTGGCGTCGCCGGGACCGCCGCCGGTGGTGACGAAGATGATGTCGAAGACGCGGAACGCGTCCATCACGCGCAGCACCAGCGCCAGGAACACGGTCGGCAGCAGAAGCGGCAGCACGATCATGCGGAAGCGCTGCAGCGCCGTCGCGCCATCGGCCGAGGCCGCCTCGAGAATGTCGCCCGGCAGCGACTTGAGGCCGGCGAGCAGGATCAGCGCCACCAGCGGCGTCCACTCCCAGACGTCGATCAGGATCACGACCGGCAGCGCCGCCGTCGTCGAGGCGAGGAAGCCGCGCGGGCCGGAAATGCCCCATTCGGCCAGGTAATAGCCGAAGAAGCCGTAATCGACGGCGAGCAGCGCCCGGAAGATCAGGCCGACGACGACCGGCGTGATGGTGACCGGGATCAGCAGGAAGGCGAGGCAGATGCGGTTGAAGCGACCGTCGCGCCAGAGCAGCAGCGCCAGTCCGAGCCCGATGGCGAATTCGAGCGCCACCGCGGCGAAGGTGAAGACGAAGGTGTTGATCAGCGCCCGCCGCGCCGTCGAATCCGTCAGCAGCTCGGCATAGTTGGCGAGACCGACGAAGGTCCGCCGGCCGCCGCCGCGCAGAAGATTGTAGTCGAAGAACGAGTACCAGATGCCCTGCGCCAGCGGCCACAGCGCAACCAGCACGACATAGACCACGGCAGGAATGGTGAGGGCGAGGAGGAAGAGCCTGCGCCGATCCTGGAAGCGCAGGCCGGTTGCCTTGCGCTGGGGGAAATCAATGGAGCCGACGGACGTCGTGGCCAATGCGGAACACCCTAGCTGGATCTGTATCGTCATAGCGGAAGCATCGGTACGCTTCCTTACCCCTCCGCGGGGGAGAGGCAAAGGCCGGGTCCCACCCGGGCAATCCGACCCCAGATCTCACCCGTCCGATATCGAGAGCGTATCGCCCCAAGCAGAGCCATCAGGGCAACGGCTCCCTGCGCCACGGACAGGGAAGAATCCGAGCGAGAGCACGACGCCCTCGCCCGGATCACAATCGGCTCAGAACAGCTTTTCAGCCTTTTCCTGCACTTCGTCGAGCGCCGCCTTCGGGTCGGTGCCGCCGACCAGGACAGCGTTCACGGCGGTGCCGAGCAGGTCCTGGATCTCCGGATACTGCGGAATGCGCGGACGATAGTCGCCGTCTGCATTCTCGAACGACTTGGCGATCACCGGCAGGTAGGGGAACTTCTTGTTCAGGTCCGGGTCGGCCAGTGTCGACTTGCGGATGTAGCTGCCGGCGCCTTCCAGGTTGAATTCCTTCTGGATTTCCGGGCTGGTCAGCCACTTGATGAACTTCCAGGCGGCTTCCTGCTGAGCAGGGTCGATGTCGGCGTTGATGCCCATGCCCCAGCCGCCGAGGCCGTACTTGACCGGCAGGCCCTTGGCGACCGGCGTCGTCGTGATGGCGACGTTGTCGACGATCTTCGACATCGACGGGTCATAATAGCCGGGCGCGCCGACCGACCACGTCTCCATCATGGCGACCAGGCCCTGGCGGAAGCTCTCCTCGCGGCCGCCCCAGTCATAGTCGACGGCGCCGGGAGGGGCCGCCTTGTCGAACAGCTCCTTGTAGACCTTGAGGCTGTTGATATTGGCTTCCGAATTGATCGCCGGCTTGCCGTCCGGGCCGAGCACCGAGCCGCCGAGCTGGGCGTTGTACTGCAGCCAGTCCTGAGCCACCGCCGGACCCTTCTGGCCATTGGCGACGAAGCCATACTGCTTCTTGGCCGGGTCGGTCAGCTTGTAGGCCGCCTCGACGAACTCTTCGGCCGTTTCCGGCACCTTCAGGCCGGCCGCCTCCAGCAGATCCTTGCGATAGGCGAGCACCGCGGCGTAACCCGCGAACGGGAAGGCCACCTGCTTGCCGTCATACTGGCCGATATACTTGATGGTCGACGGGTAGATGTCGTCGAGCTTCATCTCCTCGGCGTCGCGCTTGATCCAGTCGGTGAGGTCGACGGTGTATTTATTGTCAGCATACTGGCCAGCCCAGACGATATCCATCGTCACCAGGTCGTAATTCTTGGTATGGCCGACGAAATCCGCCTGGGTCTTGGTGAGGAGAGAGCCGTAGTCGAGAATATCGACCTTGACCGTGGCGCCCGTCGCTTCCTCGAACTTCGGGGCCAGCTTGGCGATCACCGGTGCGAACTGGTCGTTCTGCGAGGCGAGGTTCAGGGTGATACCGGCCAGCGGCTTGTCTGCGGCGTGGGCCGCGCCCGCGATTCCCACGTAAACAAGCCCGGCGACTCCGAGCTTCAACAGCGATGCGGTGCTCATTCCTATGACTCTCTTTCATTGCGACAAGGGTCATGGCGGAGCTTACATCAAACAATACCGCACTCAAGAATTACCTTCTATTTCGCGTGCGGCGGCCTTGAGCAGATTTCATCAAGGTGATTTATTAAATTGGCAGCCTGCCTAACTTGAAGTCAGCTTGCAGAGCGATGTTTCCGATAGAACAATCTCAATGTTCGTTTGTAAACCTTTGGCCCGCATATTACCGCGAATTCGCGCTTCGCTGCAAAAGTGAAGGCAATCCAGCGATTGCCTATTTTTACATCGCGCGCAGAGAAGCGGCAATAAGCTACGATGCAATCCTTCCCGAATGAGGGTGCTCCGCATGACCGTTTGTCCACAACTCGCCGAACTGGAACGGAAAATCGCCGCCGACCTGACCTGGATCGAGGCGGCGCCGAAGGCCTGGATTCCGGCGCGCGGCGGACCGGAGGGCGCGCCCGTGCAGGATGTCGTCGTCATCGGCGCCGGCCTTTCCGGCCTCTCGATCGGCTTCGGGTTGAAGCGGCAGGGTGTCGTCAACATGCTGCTGCTCGATTCCCGCGCCGAGGGCGAGGAAGGCCCCTGGCTGACCTGCGCGCGCATGGACACGCTGCGCTCGCCCAAGCACCTCGCCGGCCCCGACCTCGGCGTGCCGAGCCTCACCTACCGCGCCTGGCACGAGGCGATCCACGGCGCCGAGGCTTGGGAAAGCGTCGGCAAGATCAGCCGGGAAGACTGGATGGAATATCTGCGCTGGTATCGCCGCGTCACCCCCGAGCGGATCTATACGCGCAAGGTCGTGCTCGCCACCGGCATCGAGGGCGCGGGCGGCCATTCCGTGCCGGCGATCGTCTCAGAAAGCCTGCCGCGCGACGCCTGGACCCATAGCGGCGAGCGGATCGACCTGACGCGCCTCGCCGGCCGCGACGTCGGCATCCTCGGCTCGTCCTCCTCCGCCTTCGACTGGGCGACGGCGGCGCTCCGCGCCGGCGCGCGCTCGGCGACGCTCTTCGGCCGCGCCACCGAGTTCTCCCGGACGGAGGTGCTGGCCTGGACCAATTTCCCAGGCTTCCTCGGCCATTTCGCCGATCTCGACGACCTGCGCCGCTGGCGCTTCATGCGCCGCTTCTTCGATTTCAAGACGCCGCCGACGACGGAGATGTTCAACGCCGCGCGCGCCTTCCCGAATTTCCGCCTCGAGCTCGGCTGCCCGCCCGAGCGGCTCGGCATCGAGGATGGCCGCATCCGTCTCGACACGCCGCGCGGCCGGTTCGATTTCGACCATTTGCTGCTCGGCAC
>JAFKJZ010000078.1 GCA_017305815.1 Hyphomicrobiales bacterium | reverse complement strand
CCTTGTCGACGTCATGCGCCTTGAGGCCGACTTCCGCGATGTGGATCGGGCGGGTCAGCGAAAAGGGGAGACCGGCTTCGGTTTCGGTTTGGCTCATGGCTGGGTGACCTCTGGTTGAAGCATCTACCTAGTCACTCGGGGCTGCGATCGACAGCCGCGCCGGAGTGAACACACCGTCCAGCCAGCGGCGCCGCCTAGAACAGGCGTCCGCCGTTCGGCACGCTGCGCTCGACGGCGGTCAGCACCACGTCGCCCTCGGCGTCCGGCATGCCAAGGGTGAGGACTTCCGACATGAAGGGACCGATCTGGCGCGGCGGGAAATTGACCACGGCCATCACCTGGCGGCCGATCAGCTCTGCCGGCTGGTAGTATTTGGTGATCTGGGCCGAGGACTTCTTGCGGCCGATCTCCGGGCCGAAATCGATTATCAGTTTGATGGCCGGCTTGCGCGCTTCCGGAAACGGGCTCGCCTCGACGATCGTCCCCACGCGGATGTCGATCTTGAGGAAATCGTCGAAGCTGATCGTCTTCGGTGCCTGGGCGTCCATGTCGTGTCTCCGTTCAATCCGAGACCGGTAACACGACGGCCGGCTCGGTCAAGCCGCCGGCGCTTCCGTCTCCGGCTTGGCGGCCCGCTTCGGGCGATGCCGGTCGAGCTTGCGGCCGACGCGGCAGAGGATGCCGGCGGCGCGATCGGTCCGGTGCGACCAGGTCTCGGCATGCTCGAGCGCGCGATCGACCGCCGCCATGGTCTTCGACAGATCCGGATCCTCGTCCTGGAGCCAGACCGGGACGATCCGTGCCGCCATCAGCACGAAACCCTGCGTGCGCGCGGCGCCGCGCAGACCGTCGGTCGAGATCCCGGCGCCGGCCAGCATGAAGCGGGCGCTGTCGAGCGCGATGCGGTTGAGGCAGAGCGCCATTCCCGGATCGCGGCGGGCGGATTCGGCCAGATGCCGCACGGCGGCGCGACGCGGCGCCATGTGGTCGAGCCGCTTCATAATCAGGTCGAACAATCGATCGCGTCGCGATTCCTCGGCCGAAGGCGCCTCGGTCGAATCGAGCACGGCGCTGTCGACCTGGCGGATGAAGTCGGCAAGGATGGCAAGCTTGCCGTCATAGGCGCTCCGCAGCTCGCCGAGCGTGAGCCCGGCGCGCGCCGCGATGTCGCCGAGGCCGATTCCGGCATAGGGCTTTTCGGAAAGAAGTCCGAGAAACGCGTCGACGATTTTGGCCTTGCTCTTCTCTGTCGCCATGATCGGATCTCCTCTTTACCTGTATCTAGGGACGCGATGTGGCGACGGCGAGGCCGATCAGCCTGCCAGTTCCTGTGCGCGTTGCTTGGCGGCGGCGACGGCGCGGGTGAGAATCGGCTCGATGCCGTCCTCGGCCATCAGAACGTTCAGCGCCGCGGCCGTCGTGCCGCCCGGCGAGGTGACGTTCTTGCGCAGGATGTCGGCCGGCAGCGGCGACTGGTTGAGCAGTTCGCCGGCGCCCACGATCGTCTGGCGGGCGAAGCGCTCCGCCTGCTCGGGCGAGAAGCCGGCCTCGACGCCGGCTTTCCCCAGGTACTCGGCGAGCAGGAAGACATAGGCCGGGCCGGAGCCGGAAACCGCCGTCACCGTATCGATCAGCCCTTCGCTTCCGACCCAGCCGAATTCGCCGACCGCGGAAAGCAGCGCGCCGACCAGCTCGCGGTCCTCGGCGGTCACGGCCGGGTTGGCGAAGGCGCCGGTCATGCCGCGGCCGACCTGCGCCGGCGTATTCGGCATGGCCCGGACGATGGCGCCGCCGAGCGCGGCCTCGAGCGTCGCGAGCGTCGTTCCTGCCGCGATCGACACCGTGACCGTGCCCGGTCCGATCAGGTCGCGCACGGCGGGGAGGGCGGTGCCCATCATCTGCGGCTTGACCGCAAGCAGCAGCACGCGGGCCGCGACGCCGGCAGGCGCGCTGGTCCGATGCTCGACGCCATGCTTCGCGAGAAGCGCCCGCGTCTCCTCCGGCGGGTTCGGATCGACGACGATCGCCGCCTTCGGATCGAGGCCGGAAGCGAGCCAGCCGGTGAGCAGGGCGCCGCCCATCTTGCCGGCGCCGATCAGGACGATGGGGGAGGAGGGCGTGAGGGCGGACAGGGACATGCGGAAGCGCTCGCTCTTCGATGACGACGCTTGTCTGTACGCGGCTCCGCGCCCGGGCGAAAGGCCCTCCATGCCGGGCAGGATCCTACCTGCCGGCGGCGGCCGGCACGGCGGCCTCGGTCCCATCCGGCAAGGGGGGCGGCGCGTACCGGCACGCGCCGCCTTGTGGTCTCAGGCCTCGCCGACCGTCTCGAACAGGACGGTCTCCAGCGCCTCGGCGGCGGACTTGCCGGCCCAGACGACGAACTGGAAGGCCTGGTAATAGCGCTCGCAGCTTTCGATGGCGTTCTCGAGGAGGCCTTCGACCTGGCGGCTGTTCGGCTCGGCGCCGCCGGCGAGCAGCAGAGTCTGCCGGTACATGACGACGCCCTCCTTGCTCCAAAGGTCGAAATGGCCGATCCACAGCTGCTCGTTGACCAGCGACAGCAGTCGCATGACCTCGGTTTTGCGCGGTTCCGTAACTTTAAGGTCGAAGGCGCAGGCGAGGTGCACGGCCTCCATGTCCTCCATCCAGGAGAAGGAGACGTGATAATCGCACCAGCCGCCGGCTATCGAGATGGTGATCTCGTCGTCGCCGGATCGCTCGAAGCTCCAATCATTGAGCCCTGCGATTTGCTCGATCATATCAACCGGGTTGGATTGCCGGTCTTCGGTTTCGAAGTCGATGAGGCTCATGGCCGACCCTCGCGCTTGATCGGGGGATACGCAACGCAACAAAACGACTGCCGAAAGCAGATCTCGAGATCGAGCCCTCCTGTTGAGCAAAAACCGCTCCGCCCCGCGCGGAAAAACCGGCCTCCCATTCCAACTCAACGGCGGTGCTTGGCAGAGCAGCGCGAATCTTCATTTAGTATCAGTATATAGGCAGGCGAAGAGAATGCGCAAAAGCCGCCGGGCAGGCCGGCGGCTTTCTGGACTTGTCCGCGAAGGCGAGGGGCTAGCCGGGTTGCAGGTCTACCGCCTTCGGGCCCTTGCCGCGCTTATCGGGCTCGGTCTCGAACGTGATCCGCATGCCGTCATTCATGTTCGCAATGCCCGAACGCTCGACAGCCGTGACGTGCACAAACACATCCTTGCCGCCATCGTCGGGGGTGATGAAGCCAAAGCCCTTCGACGCATTGAAGAACTTGACCGTACCAGACTGTCGCATCGCTGTTCCTTTCCCATTCTTCTTTACTCTACCAGCCGCTCCGCTCGGCCGGCACACTCCAGGCACTCAGGTTGTCGGGGAAAGGTCTCTGCGTCTTGTCGATATCGTGCGGTCGCTCGCGCAAGCCGCCCCGCGAATGCCGTAGCATCCGACGCGCGTTTGTCCAGTCTCCGTCGGGTCCTATGCCCGTGCGAGCGAAACTATGCTTCAGCATCCACAGAAAATCAATGGGTCGTATTCCCTAACGTAAAGTTGCAGTTGCTTCACCTACACTGAAAAGGACCGTTATGTTGTCCGATATAGGCAGCTTACTATCAGGATAGCATTGTTTGGCGGCGCCCTGCCGTCTGCGTCTCCCGGGACGCGCCGACCCGCGGCCTTGAAGAGCGGACCGCCCATCCGGCGCAAAGCCGACGCGCCGGAGACACAATGCGCCCGGTCGTCCGCGAATACTTACGTTTTTCTCGCGTCGGGGCCGTCAATTGTCATCAAGCTGGCATGATCGCTGCATATTGCGATGCGAAATCATGGGCCAAGCGGATCCCGATCGACCTCCTGACGCAAATTTGATGTCGGAGGGCGGAACCCGCAGGTCGGGGACGTATTATTTAACAGTGCATCGCAGGGCAGGGCGGAGTTTGGCTATGTCGGGATTGACCGCGGATAATCTGCTGGCTGTCGCGGCTGTGTGGGTCGCGATCATGTTGCCGAGTGCGGCATTTGGCGGTGATCCGGTCGCCGCGCAAACCGAGGCGCAGCGCTGCGAAACGCTGGCGGTGCAGCCCGCCGGGGCCGCCCTTATTGCCGCCCTGCAGGGTCGCTTCGAGGCCTGGCAGGCCGACTGAGCCTAGCCGGTCGAAGCGACCGCCATCGGCTGCCTGCCGAGATGCCAGGACAATAGCGCGATCATCAGTGCCAGCACCGTCAGCGCGGCGCCGACGAGCGGCAGGCTGTCGAAGCCGGCGCCGAAGGTGATGGCGAGTCCGCCGATCCACGCCCCGCCGGCATTGCCGATATTGAAGGCGCCCTGGTTGAGCGTCGATGCGAGATTGGGCGCTTCGCCGGCGCATTCGATCACGCGCATCTGTAGCGGCGCGATCAGGATGAACATCACGCAGCCCCAGACGAAGACGCTGATGCAGGCGCCGATGACGGAGTGGCTGGTGTAGCTGAACTGCGCCAGCACGATGATCAGCGCCGTCAGCGCGCCGAGGATTGTCGGCATTAGCTTCCAGTCGGCCAGTCGGCCGCCAATCAGGTTGCCGATGGTGATGCCAACGCCGAACAGCAGCAGCACCCAGGTGATCTGGTGCGATTCCAGCCCCGTCACCGTCTTCAGGATCGGCGCGATATAGGTGAAGCAGGCGAAGGTGGCGGCGGCGGCCAGCACGCTGACCGCCATGGCGAGCCAGACCTGCAGGCGCTTGAACACCGCGAATTCGCGCATCAGGCTCGGCGGCGCCGAGGCGCCTCGGTCCGACGGTACCCAGGCGATGATGGCGGCGACCGAGACCAGCCCGATCAGGACTACGGCCCAGAAGGTCGAGCGCCAGCCGGCGATCTGGCCGAGCGCGGTGCCGCCGGGAACGCCAAGGATATTGGCGAGCGTCAGGCCGGCGAAGACCAGCGCCATGGCCTGGGCACGCTGGTTGCGCGGCACCAGCGTGCCGGCGACGACGGCGCTGATGCCGAAAAAGGCGCCATGGCCGAAGGCGGTGAAGATGCGCGCCGCCATCAGAAGCGCGTAGGTCGGCGCGATGGCGCAGAAGAGATTGCCGATGACGAACAGCATCGCCAGCCCGACCAGCGTGATCTTGCGCGGCAGCCGCGATGTGGCGAGCACGATGATCGGGCCGCCGATGACGACGCCGATGGCATAGCCGGTGATCAGCAGGCCGGCGCTGGGGATCGAGACGCCGAGATCGGCCGCCACTTCCGGCAGCAGCCCCATGATGACGAATTCAGTCGTGCCGATGCCGAACGAGGCAATGGCCAGGGCGAAGAGGGCGATCGGCATGGGGTGGTCCGGCGGTGAGGATCAGGCGGGCGCGGAGGCGCGACCCTCACGACAATGACCGCCGATTCGTGCATTTTGCAATGCACAAATCGGCGGTCGTTGCATTTTGCGATGCGTGTCACTCAGGCGCGACGGTGGCCTGCCTGCGGCGTCAGGTAATCGAGGTGAACAGCCGGTTCCAGCGGATCGACCAAGGCCACTTCCAGAACTCCCAGACGCGCGATCCTTCGTCGATCGAGAAGAACACCCAGCGCGCCTTGCCTTCGACATTCTCGTTCGGGACGTAGCCCATCGACTGCATGTCGCGGGAATCGGCCGAGTTGTCGCGGTTGTCGCCCATCATGAAGAGATGGCCCGGCGGAACCTCGTATTTCGGCGTGTTGTCGAACGAGCCGCGATCGCCCTCGATCTCGATGATCTGGTGCTTGACGCCGTTCGGCAGCGTCTCCTCATAGCGCGCCGCCGAGATCGTGTTGCCGAAGAAGTCCTTGGTCTCGTAGGGCTCGATCTGCTGGCGCTCCACCATCTTGTCGTTGATGTAGAGCCGGCCGTCGATCATCTGCACGGTGTCGCCGGGCTTGCCGATGACGCGCTTGATGAAGTCGGTCGAATTGTCCTTCGGTCCCTTGAAGACGACGATGTCGCCTTGGTTTGGCTCCGAGCCCCAGATGCGGCCCTCGAACGGACCCATGCCGAAGGGGAACGAATAGCGCGAATAGCCGTAGGAATATTTGGAGACGAACAGGTAGTCGCCGATCTCCAGCGTCGGGATCAGCGAGCCCGACGGAATCTCGAACGGCTGGAACAGGAAGGTGCGCACGATCAGCGCGATGATCAGCGCCTCGGCGAAGACGCGGATGGTGCCGCCGAGGCCGTCCTTGGACGCCTGCTTCTTCTCTGCGCTCTTCGTGGTGTCTTCCATCATGCGACTTTCGGTCGATTGGGGAACCCGTCATTTAGGGGATGCGGGGCGAGGCGGCAACCAAAAGCCGTGCGCCGCGCCGACGTTGCGGAAGGACATGCCCGTTTCGGTTGACGATGCGTCTTCCTGCGTCGGGGCTGACAATCCGGCGCCGGGTTGCCATATCTGCCGCGAAACGGGGCGATCCGGGCATTTCCGCGCCGACGTCATTCGGAGAGGCGACCAGAATGGAATTCGGCATCTACACCTTCGGCGACAATATGCCCGACCCGACGACCGGCGTGCGGCTCGATCCGGTCGAGCGGATCCGCAATCTCATCGAGGAGATCGAACTGGCCGATCAGGTCGGTCTCGACGTCTTCGGCCTGGGCGAACACCACCGGCCCGACTATCTGGTCTCTGCGCCTGACGTCGTGCTGGCGGCTGCCGCCGCGCGCACCAAGTCCATACGCCTGACCAGCGCCGTCACGGTGCTTTCCTCCGATGATCCCGTGCGCGTTTTCCAGCGCTTTTCGACGCTCGACCTTGTCTCGAACGGCCGGGCCGAAGTCATGGCCGGGCGCGGCTCGTTCATCGAATCCTTCCCGTTGTTCGGTTTCGATCTCGCCGATTACGACGCGCTGTTCGCCGAAAACCTCGAACTGCTGCTGCGTATTCGCGACAGCGAGCGGGTAAGCTGGCCGGGCGGCCATCGCGCCGCGATCCAGGATCTCGGTGTCTATCCACGCCCCGCCCAGGATCCGCTGCCGGTCTGGATCGCTGTCGGCGGCACGCCGCAATCGGTCGTGCGCGCCGGCGTGCTCGGCCTGCCGCTGGCGATCGCCATCATCGGCGGCAATCCAGCCCACTTCCAGCCGCTGGTCGAACTGTACCGCCGCGCCGGCAAGGAAGCCGGCAGCGATCCCGCGCGGCTGAAGGTCGGCATCAATTCACACGGCTTTATCGCCGAGAACTCGCAGGAAGCCGCCGACATCGCCTATCCGCCCTTCGCCGCCGTGATGACCAAGCTCGGCAAGGAGCGCGGCTGGCCGCCGACGACGCGCGGACAGTTCGAGGCGCAGCGCCGCCTGCATGGCGCGCTCTTCGTCGGCAGCCCGTCCGAGGTGGCGGAGAAGATCCTCTACCAGCACGAACTGTTCGACCATGACTGCTTCCTGATTCAGTTCAGCGTCGGCACGCTGCCGCACGACAAGATGATGAAGTCGATCGAACTGTTCGGGACGAAGGTCGTGCCGGAGGTGAAGCGGGCGCTCGCCGCCAAGGCTTCGGACGTCGCGCCGGAACAGGCCTGAGGCCATGACTCGCACCGCCGCGGCGGCTTCGAACAAGCGGGTGTAAACGTTAACGGCGCCCCCTGGCGGGGCGCTGGATCGATTCGCCGAATCCGCTCTGCGGCGGGCGCCGGGTCGATCCGGCATGACGCAGCGCTTCGCGATGGAATCGAGGCAAAGGGCGGCTTTTCGCGCTGCTGTTGACGGGTTTCCGGACTGCAACCCAGATTTTTTTGTTCGGCCTAACCCCCTCGGGATTCCTCAGCTTTTGCCCTCCAAACCCTTAACGGGTCCGACGTGGTTAACCACTCGTTAACCAGCGTGTCGCACACATTGCTTAACAGAAGGCAAACAGCGACCGTGGCTACTCCCGCTTCCAAACAACGCGCAGCGATCCGGTTCCGGGGAAGATCCTTCCTCGCCACCGTTCTGGCGCCCGAACTCCCGCTGGCCGACTGGCTGGCGGAACTCGACAAGCTTTCCAAGCGTTCCGAGGGCTACTTTGCCAGTCGCCCCGTCATTCTCGACGTCACCGGCCTCGCCATCACCAAGCGCGACTTCGCAGAGCTGATCGCCATGCTCTACGAACGCGAGATCAAGGTGATGGGGGTCGAGGGCGCCGATCCGTCCTGGCTCGGCTTCGGCATGCCTCCGTCCGTCAGCGGTGGCAAGCAGACCGAAATCCTGCACAAGCCGTCCGCCGAGCCACCCAAGCAGAACAGCTTCGTCGACCGAGCGGTCCCGTCGCTGCTGATCGAGACGCCGGTCCGTTCCGGCCAGTCGATCATCTTCCCGCAGGGCGACGTGACCGTGGTCGGCTCCGTCGCATCCGGCGCGGAGATCATCGCCGGCAACTCGATCCACATCTATGGCACGCTGCGCGGCCGCGCCATCGCCGGATCGACCGGCAACGCGGCGGCGCGGATCTTCTGCCAGAAATTCGAGGCCGAGCTGATCGCCATAGACGGCCTCTACCAGACTGCCGACGACCTCGACCCGGGCCTGCGCGGCCGCGCGGTCCAGGCTTGGCTCGCAAATGACAAGATGAACATGGCGGCGCTGGCCTGAGCCAGCAAGGAGCAGAAGCAATGTCTCAGGTTCTCGTTGTGACATCGGGCAAGGGCGGCGTTGGCAAGACGACGTCCACCGCCGCCATCGGCGCCGCGCTGGCCATGTCCGGCCAGCGCGTGGCTGTCGTCGATTTCGACGTCGGCCTGCGCAATCTCGACCTCGTCATGGGCGCCGAGCGCCGCGTCGTCTACGACCTGATCAATGTGGTCCAGGGCGAGGCGAAGCTGCAGCAGGCGCTGATCCGCGACAAGCGGCTCGACACGCTCTATGTGCTGCCGGCCTCGCAGACGCGCGACAAGGACGCGCTGACCGCCGAGGGCGTCGCCCGCGTCATGGAAGAGCTGCGCGGCCATTTCGACTGGGTCGTCTGCGACAGCCCGGCCGGCATCGAGCGCGGCGCCATGCTCGCCATGCGCCATGCCGACGTGGCCATCGTCGTGACCAATCCGGAAGTGTCGTCGGTGCGCGATTCCGACCGCATCATCGGCATGCTCGATTCAAAGACGCTGAAGGCCGAGCGCGGCGAGTACATGGAGAAGCACCTCCTGCTCACCCGCTATGACGCCGCCCGCGCCGAGCGCGGCCAGATGCTCAAGGTCGAGGACGTCCTCGAGATCCTGTCGATCCCGCTGCTCGGCATCATCCCCGAGAGCGAGGCGGTGCTGAATGCCTCGAATGTCGGCTGCCCGGTCACGCTGGTCGATGCCGACAGCGCCCCGGCGCGCGCCTATATCGATGCGGCCCGCCGCCTCGAAGGCGAAAACATCCCGATGGTCGTTCCGGCGGAGCGGCGCGGCTTCATGAGCAAGCTTTTCGGTCGGAGGGCTGCATGACGATCTTCAACTTCTTCAAGCCGGCGCGATCCGCGCCGGTGGCGCGCGACCGGCTGCAGATCCTGCTGCAGCACGAGCGAGTCTCGGCCGGCGCCAGCGATCTGATCGCCAAGCTCCGTGAAGAGATCCTCGGTGTCATCGCCCGCCACGTCGACATCCCGGCCGACAAGGTCCAGGTGAAGATGCAGCGGGCCGAGGCCGTCTCCACCCTCGAGGTCGAGATCGAGCTGCCGAACCCGGTCCGCCAGCGGCGGAAAGAGGGCGCCGAGGCGGCAGCATGAGACCCTGAAGCCGGCAGCGATGCCGGCTTTTTCATGCCCGCCTGCGCAGGAACCGACCGAGTCGCGGCGTGGCCTGACGAAGCGTCTGCCTGAAGGGCCGGCGCTACCTGAGCGGCCAAAGGTTCCTTAGGGTAAGAAATTCCGCCCGCCGGGCACGGCATGGCGGCTTCCTAGTTTTTCTTTTCTGCAATCGAACAAATCCCTGGCATCGACGGCCGGAAATCCGTCACCCTGCGGTTGTGGGCAACGTAGGGGGAAGACAGCATGTTCATCTATGTCCTGGCGCTGTTGATCGGCGTCGTCGCCGGCCTGCGCGCGATGACCGCGCCGGCGGCCATCGCATGGGCCGCCTATCTCGGCTGGATCAATCTTGACGGCAGCTGGCTCTCCTTTCTGAGCCACTGGCTGGCGCCGGTGATCCTCACCGTGCTGGCCATCGCCGAACTGATCACCGATCAGCTGCCGACGACGCCGAGCCGCAAGGTGCCGGTGCAGTTCGCCACCCGCATCTTCATGGGCGCGGTCTGCGGCGCCGCGCTCGGCTTTGCCGGCGGCGCCTGGATCGTCGGCCTGATCCTCGGTGCCATCGGCGCCGTGATCGGCACGCTCGGCGGCTACGAGGCGCGCAAGCGCCTGGTTGCGGCAACGGGCGGCAGGGACCTGCCGATCGCCCTCATCGAGGATGGCATCGCCATCGCGCTCGCGCTCTGGATCGTCGCCTACGCCACCTGAGCGCGGCGCCGGCTCTCAATAATGGGGCGGCGGCGGCTCGGGCAGGTTCGGGCGGCCGATCTGCTCTGATGTCTCGCGCAATTGCTCTGTCAGCTGCGCGATCTTGCGGGTCAGGAGATCGACCTGTTTCCATTGCGCCGTGATCGCGCTGTTCAGGTCCTCGATGGTTTCATCCTGGTAGGCGATCCGGATTTCCAGCGCTTCGATGCGGCTCGCCAGAGCCTCTTCGGCGTTCGTGTCGGTCATCCGATCCTCCCTCTGCCATCTGCGTGCTCCCTAAGGCGCGCCGGCCGCCGGCGCAAGGGCGGGCCGGCGGGCGGGATCAGACGGCGAGGCCGTTCGCACAGGTCGCGGCGCGCTCGAGCAGTAGCTGGCGTTCGCGCAGATTGCGGGTGAGGGCGGCGGCACGCTCGAAATCGAGCTTCGCCTCGGCGAGGCGGCCGAGCTTCATCAAGAGGTCGGCGCGCACGCCCGGCAGCAGATGCGAGCTCGCCAGCGCCGGCTCGGTTGCCAAAGGCTCGACCACGGCGAGGCCGGCGGCCGGTCCCTCGGCCATGCCGACAGCGACGGCACGGTTCAGCTCCACCACCGGCGAGGGCGCGATCGCACCCAGCTCGGCATAGAGCCCGGCGATGCGTCCCCAGTCGGTCTGGTCGGCGGTTGGAGCGCGCGCGTGGCAGGCCGCGATCGCCGCCTGCAGCGTATAGGTGCCGCGCGGACCGAG
>JAFKJZ010000077.1:11258-12070 GCA_017305815.1 Hyphomicrobiales bacterium | reverse complement strand
GAAGAACGGATCGGTCAAGGGCAAGGTGCTGCAGGTCCTCGGCGATCCCGGCGACCCCTACACGCTCGACATCCAGAAGGGCTTCGAGGAGAAGATGAAGCCGTTCCCGGACGTCACCATCATCTCCAAGCCGGCGATGCAGTGGGAGGCGTCCAATGCCGGCTCGATCGTCGCCGACCAGATCCTCGCCAATCCTGACATCGACCTCGTCTTCGTGCATGCGGCGCACCTTGCCGTCGCCGCAGTCGCCTCGCTCGAGGCGGCGGGCAAGAAGCCGGGCGACGTGCTGCTCGTCTCGTCCAACGGCGCGCCGGTAGGCCTCGACCTGATCCGCAAGGGCTGGGAGCAGGTGGAGGTGGAGCAGCCGCTCTTCGCGCAGGCGGCGGCGCTCGCCATGTTCGCCGACAAGGTGGTCAACAAGCAGGAGATCAAGGCCGGCCACTATGACGTGCTCGGCCTCGACGGCACCATGACCATCGAGAGCTGGGGCCCGAACATCAAGCTGCCGGGCGCGGCGATCACCAAGGACAACGTCGACGATCCGAAGTTCTGGGGCAACATGAAGACCCCGGAAGCCCCGGTTAAGTCGGTCGAGTAAGCGCTCCGCGCCTGAACTTGCCGCTCCGGCCAAAGGGCCGGGGCGGCAGCCATCGCCGCCAGGGCCGGGTCGTTCCGGCCGGGCCGCGCATGCCCGTTCTCGCCGGTCCCGCGTCGCGCTTCGACACAGCCGAGACTGCGCCCCCGACCGCCTCCTACCGCCGCAACATCCGGAGACGCTTCATGCTCTCGACCAACCGCAGGGCCGCGATCGA
>JAFKJZ010000077.1:0-11203 GCA_017305815.1 Hyphomicrobiales bacterium | reverse complement strand
CTATTTCCAGATCGGCATCTTCGCCAACATCGTCGAGCAGTCGACCTTTGTCGGCACTCTGGCGATCGGCCTGTCGCTCCTGATCATCGCCGGCTACATGGACCTCTCGATCGAATCGGTCATGGCGCTGGCGGCGATGGTGGTCGGCATCCTGTTCGCCAAATCGGGCGTCGGCCTCGGCTTCGGCTTTACGCCGGCCTGGCTGGTGGTGCCGATCTCGCTGCTGATCGCGCTCGCGGTCGGCGCGCTGGTCGGCGCCAGCAACGCCTTCTTCGTCGTGCGCCTGAAGATGAACTCCTTCATCGTCACGCTCGCCGCCTTCATCTGGGGCCGCGGCCTCGTCGTGGCGCTGTCGGGCGGCCGTTCGGCGCAGGAACTGCAGCAGGAGCTCCGCATCATCGCGATCGAGCGCTTCCTGCAGATCCCGCTGATGGCCTGGTTTGCCATCATCGCCACCCTTGTCTTCGCCTTCATCCTGAACCGCACGCCGTTCGGCCGTCACCTGCTGATGATCGGCGGCAATCCGACCGCGGCCTATCGCGCCGGCATCAAGGTCGACCGGCTGACGGCGATCACCTTCGTCCTCGCCGGCTCGATCGCCGGCCTCGCCGGCTGGCTGCTGGCGATCCGCACCTCGGGCGCGACGGCCAATCTCGGTGTCGGCATGCTGTTCCAGACCTTCGCGGCGGTCGTCATCGGCGGCGTCAGCCTCAAGGGCGGCGTCGGCAGCCTGCCCGGCGTCTATGCCGGCGTGCTGCTGCTCGCCTCGATCCAGACCGCGATCAACCTGATGGGCATGCCCGCGCATTTCACCCAGCTGATCCAGGGCGGCATGGTCCTGGTGGCGGTGCTGCTCGATACCTTCAAGCTCAACATCAGAAAGAGGCTCGCCTGATGAGCATTTCGTCCCAGCGTCTCGCCGGCCGCTCCGCCCTCGTCGTGGGTGGAGCGCGGGGCATCGGCGGCGCCATCGCCGCCCGCTTCGCCGCCGAGGGCGCGCGCGTCGTCATCGCCGATACGGAAATCGAGGCTGGCACCGCCTTCGCTGCCTCGCTCGGCGGGCCCGACCGCGTTCGCTTCATCGAGACCGATATTTCCCGGAAGGCGGACGCCGAGCGCGCCGTCGCCGAGGCGGTGACGCATTTCGGCGGCATCGACATCGTCGTCCAGAACGCCGGCATCTATCCGTGGACGCTGATCGAGGACATCGAGCCGGAGGAATGGGACGCCGTGCTCGGCGTCAACCTGCGCGGCACCTTCCTGGTGGCGCGTGCGGCGCTGCCGGCGATGAAGGCCAAGGGCTACGGCCGGATGATCTTCACTTCGTCGATCACCGGCCCGCGCGTGACCAGCCCCGGCCACGGCCATTATTCGGCGTCCAAGGCCGGCATCAACGGCTTCATCAAGTCGGCGGCGCTCGAATTCGCCGGCTACGGCATCACCGTCAACGGCATCGAGCCGGGCAACATCCTGACCGAAGGCATGAAGGCCGGCCGCAGCGCCGCCTTCATCAAGGGCATGGAGGATTCGATCCCGCTCGGCCGGCTCGGCACGCCGGAGGACATCGCCAATGCGGCGCTGTTCCTCGCCTCCGATGAATCCGCCTACATCACCGGCACCACCATCGTCGTCGATGGCGGCCAGACCCTGCCGGAAAGCAAGGACTTCCGCCTGACGCCGAGCTGAGGAAGCTTGCGAAGACCCTCACCCAACCCTCTCCCGCAAGCGGGCGAGGGCTCTTGGGGGCGGCGACCTCGTCGACGACGAGCCGACGCTGCAACCCACGCGGGCGATCCCCCTCTCCCGCGGGCGGGAGAGGGGTCGGGGTAAGGGGGCGTCCTGGACGGGACGCGCTAAGCGGCGGTCTTGCCGATGCCGGAAAGCAGCGCCGTCGTCAGCTCGATCTCGTCGGCGTTCACGCCATGGGCCGAGCCGCGATAGATCCGCGTCGTCACGCCGGCGCCGGCCTTCTCGAACCGGGCGGCCGTCTCCTGCACCCTCGAGAGGGGGATATGGGCGTCGAGCTCGGCGCAGCCGAGCAGGACCGGCGTTCCCGCCAGATCGTCCGCCCCGTTCCATACCTCGTTGTCCGCGCCGATCAGGCCGCCGCTGAGGCCGACCGCGCCGCCATAGCGGCCGGGCCTGCGCGCCACCGCCTCGAGCGCCAGGCAGGCGCCCTGCGAGAAGCCGAGCAGCACGATCCGCTCGCGAGCGATCCCCGCCGCGACGATGTCGTCCACCAGATTGTGGACCACGCCGAGCGCTGCGCCGAGATAGGGCTGGTTCAGCGCCGTCGGCTGCATGAAGCGCTGCGGATACCAGGCATAGCCGGCGGCCTGCGGCGCGAAATAGGCGACATCGTTCTGGCCGAGATGGTCGGCAAGCCCGATGATGTCGTCGGCGGTGGCGCCGCGGCCATGCAGCATGACGACGGCCGCGCGCGCCTTCTCGACCGGCGCGCCGGCGGAAAGAATGCGCTGTCCCGCATGGGGGGCGGCGCCCCTGGTCTTGTCGATGGTCATGATCTCCGTGCCCCTTTCCAGCCGCAGCCGTCCACCGCTTCCTGGCGGGCGATGAACGGCCGGCTTCTTGTTGGATCGCCCGACCCGCGGGCGATCCGGTACGCATTCACAGACGGTCGAAGGCGCCCTAGAGCGGCTTCAGATTATCCTCGATCGATTGCCGGCGTCCTTCCAGGAAGGGCGGCAGCGACAGATGTTCGCCGAGCGTCTCCAGCGGTTCGTCGGCGGTGAAGCCGGGGACGTCGGTGGCGATCTCGAACAGGATGCCGTTCGGCTCGCGGAAATAGAGCGAACGGAAGTAGTAGCGCTCGACCTCGCCGCTGGAGCCGATGCGGAAATCGCGCACCCGCTCGGCCCAGAGCCGCAGGCTGTCATTGTCCGGCGTGCGGAAGGCGACGTGGTGGACGCCACCGGCGCCTTCCCGCGCCGTCGGCGCATCCGGCTCGACGACGACGTGCAGCTCGGCATGCGGGCCGCCATCGCCCATCTCGTAGACATGCACCTGGTTGGACGAGATGGCGCTCTGCGGATAGTCGCGCACCTTCTTCATTGATCGGGCCGAGGCCGAGGATCTGGTGCTCCGCCGGAACCGCGCTGCGCTCCCAGGGATGCGCTTCCGCCCTGGCGCCGTTGTCGACCAGCGACAGGCGCTGGCCTTCCGGGTCCTCGAAGATCAGGCCCTGGCGGCCGCCGAGATCCGTCACGTCGCCGGTATTGACGCCGAGGCCGCGCAGGTGGTCGCGCCACCAGCCGAGGCTGTTGCCGTCGACGCGGAAGCCGGTGCGGACGATCGAATGCGTTCCACGCCGGGCGGGGCCGACCGGCCAGTCGAAGAAGGTGATGTCGGAACCGGGCGTCGCCGCGCCGTCGCCATAGAAGAGATGGTAGGCGCTGGTATCGTCCTGGTTGACAGTCTTCTTCACCAGCCGGAGCCCGAGCACCTTGGTGTAGAAGGCAAGATTGCCCGGCGCGTCCGCCGTGATCGCGGTAAGATGATGGAAGCCACCGAGCTTCAGATCCATGATGAGTTCTCCAAACGAGTGCGTTGGCAGGAAAATGGACTTCCTGGCTCGAAACTCAACCGGCTCGCCAGAATAAGGTTGTCTCCGGAGAATGGACAATCGCGCCACAGTCAGTCGTCGCACGCGAGCAGTTTCCCAAACGTAACTTTCGGGGTGTCGCAGAGGGATGTGCAGTGTCGGCGCCGGCCGCAAAGAAGTTCTGGACGGCGATCCCACTAGGACGCATTTTGCGTGCAAGGAGCATCGTGGCTCGCTAAGAGAGCATCGTATCTCAGATGACGAGTGCACGGGCTTCGATCGAGGGTAGGCAGTCGAGGCGGTTGAACGACGGGAGGAAGCGCGCCACAGGCGTGGCCGTCGCTCAGCCGGCGAACAAAGAACATCAATGGGAGGATACGACATGGTGAAGCTCATCCGGCAGCTTCTGGCGACGACGATCGCCGTGGGTGCCCTTGCAACCGCCGCGCACGCGGCAGGCCCCGAGATCGTCGCCGGACCGAGCGCCGACGCCAAGTGCTTCAAGCCCTGGACGCCGGAGACCAAGTTCTTCAAGTTCCCGAAGAAGGAAGGTCCGTACCGGATCGCGCTTGCCAACGGCTTCATCGGCAATACCTGGCGCATCCAGATGATCCAGACCGCCAAGGCTTATGCCGAGCAGCCGGACGTCAAGGCGAAGCTGAAGGAATTCAAGGTCGTCTCGACCGGTGACGACGTTGCCGCACAGATCGCCGCGGTCGATAACTTCATCAACTCCGGCTATGACGCGATCGTCGTCAACGCGCAGAACCCGACCTCCTTCAAGCCGGTGATCAAGCGCGCCAAGGCGGCCGGCGTCGTGCTCGTCGCCTTCGACAACACGCTCGACACCGACGAGGCGATCAACGTCAACGTCAACCAGAAGGGCCTCGGCGAACTCTGGGGCCAGTGGCTGGTCGATCATCTGCCGGATGGCGGCAAGGTGCTCGAAGTGCGTGGCGTGACCGGCACCTCGGTCGATCGCGACCGCCACGAGGGTATCCAGGAAGTCCTCGCCAAGTCCGGCAAGCCCTTCGAGACCGTCGAGGTCATCGGCCGTTGGGATGACGGCACGGCGCAGAAGGTCGCCGCCGATGCCATCGCCGTGCACAAGAAGTTCGATGGCGTCACCGTCCAGGGCGGCTCGACCGGTACGGTCCGCGCGCTGATGGATGCCGGTCATGCGTTTGTGCCGGTCGGCGGCGAGACGGAGAACGGCTTCCGCAAGCTCTGCGCCGAGCATTCGGCCGACGGCCTGAAGTGCACCTCGGCCGGCAGCGGCCCGGCGCAGGTCGCCGTCGCCATCAAGACCGCCATCGCGGCGCTCGAAGGGGATGTCGTGCCGCAGTCGATCGCCTTGCCGCTCGCCATCGACCACGATCCGGACTTCAAGGACGGCGTCAACTTCTACTCGAAGGAGTCCGACAACTTCTTCGTCGGCAACTCTTTCCCGGATTGCGGCATCAACTTCACCGCCCAGGAAATCATGGGTCAGACCAAAGAGAACAAGTAATTCTCTTTTCCGTTGCTGGCGGGCCCATGGGCCCGCCAGTCGCGTCTCGCCCTCTTCTCGTGTGGATTGTGCCTTGTCTGACCGGAAGCCCTATCTCGAGCTCAAGCGGATCTCGAAACGCTATGGCGGCATCGCCGCGCTGACGGAGGTGGATTTCTCGGTCTATCCGGGCGAGATCCAGGCGGTGTTGGGTGAGATCGGCGCCGGCAAGTCGACGCTGATCAAGATCGCCTCCGGCGTCACCGATCCGACCGAGGGCGAAGTCCTGATCGAGGGCCGCCCCGTCCGCTTCCGCAATCCGACCGAGGCGATGCGCGCCGGCGTCGTCTGCGTGTTCCAGGAATTGTCGCTGCTGCCGGAAATGACGGTCGCCGACAACCTCTCCATCGTCGACCCGCCGAAATGGCTCGGCATGATCGATGCCGGGAGCCAGCGCGAGCGCGCCAGGGCGCTTCTGAAGCGCGTCGGCTGCGAGGACGTGCATCCGCTCGAACTGGTGCGCGACCTGCCGCTGTCGCGCCGCCAGATGGTGGAGATCGCCAAGGCGCTCGGCCGCGATCCGCGCATCCTCATCCTCGACGAGGCGACCTCGGCGCTCACGGCCGACGACGTCGAGCGCGTCTATGGCATCATCCGCGACCTGAAGAAGTCCGGCGTCGGCATTCTTTACGTGTCGCATCGCATGCGCGAGATCGAGGCGCTGGCCGACACGGCGACCGTCTTCCGCAACGGTCGCAGGATCGAGACCTTCGCCAAGGGCGCGCGCTCGGTCGACGCCATCATCGAGATGATGATCGGCCGCGAGGTGACGCACCAATATCCCGACAAGCCGGCGCCGAAGCCGGACGCGCCGGTGGCGCTCAAGGCCGCCAATCTCTCCTGGGGGCGCGAGATCCAGGACGTCTCGTTCAATCTCGGGAAGGGCGAGATCGTCGGTCTCGGCGGGCTCGACGGTCAGGGCCAGCGCGAATTGCTGCTCGCGCTCTTCGGCGTGCTGAAGGGCGTCTCGGGCACGGTCGCCGTCGACGGCAAGCCGATCGCGCTCGATGGGCCGCGCCGGGCGATGCATGCGCCGCTGCCGATGGCGCTGATCCCGGAGGACCGCAAGACCGAAGGCCTGATGCTGCCGATGAGCGTGCGGGACAACATGACGCTCGCCGCGCTGCCGCGCCTGCTCGGACGCTTCGGCATCGACGCCGCCAAGGAGGGCGCCGCCATCCAGGGCATGGTCGACCGGCTGCGCGTGAAGATGCACGACCTCGAGGCGCCGGTGTCGGCGCTGTCGGGCGGCAACCAGCAAAAGGTAGTGCTGGAGAAGTGGCTGATGACGGCGCCGGGCATCATCCTGCTCAACGACCCGACGCGCGGCATCGACGTCGGCACCAAGCAGGAGATCTACCGCCTGATGCGGGAACTCGCGAACCAGGGGGCGTCGATCCTGTTCTATTCGACCGATTATGCCGAGTTGATCGGCTGCTGCGACCGCGTGCTCGTCGTCTATGACGGCAAGATCCGCCGCGAACTGGCCGGCGAGGCGCTCAACGAGCGCAACCTGCTGCAGAGCGCCCTCAACATCGACGCGGCGGAGCAGGCAGCATGAGCAACTGGCGCTACTGGTTCGCGCACAATGCCGGCGTGCTGACCGCCGTCGTCCTGTTCGCGGCGATGTTCACCCTCTACATCTCCAACCACAGCGCCGGCCTGACGCCCGCCGTCGCCACCACCGCCGCCAACAAGGCGGTGCTGCTGGCGCTGGTCGCCATGGCGCAGACGCTGCCGGTGCTGACACGCGGCCTCGACCTATCGGTCGGCATGGTGTTCGTGATGGCGAACTGCATCGCCTCGACCATCGTCGTCGGCACGGTCGGCGAGGGGCTGCTCGGCATCGTCTCCGTGCTCCTGATCGGCGCGCTCGCCGGCTTCATCAACGGCGCCATCGTGGTCTGGGGCCGGCTACAGCCGATCATCACGACGCTCGCGACCGGCGCCGTCTACTACGGCATCGCGCTGTTCGTCCGGCCCGGACCGGGCGGCGACGTACAGTCCGACATCGCCGATCTCCTGACCGGCCAGGTGTTCGGCGTCGTGCCGGCGGCGCTGGTGGTCCTCTTCGTCATCGTGCTGGTGGTGTGGATCCCCTATCGCCGTTCCGTGCTCGGCCGCGCCGCCTATGCCGTCGGCTCGAACGAGCAGGCCGCCTACATGTCGGGCGTGCCGGTGCAGAAGGCGAAGCTGCTGGCCTACACGCTGGCGGGTCTGCTCGCCTCTGTGGCCGGGCTGATGCTGACCTTCAATACCTATTCGGGCGAGGCGTCGGCGCCGATCGCCGGCACCTACACGCTGAATTCGATCGCCGCCGTGGTCATTGGCGGCACGTCGCTGTTCGGCGGCTGGGGTTCGGCCATCGGATCGATCTTCGGCGCCTTCGTGCTCCGCACGATCGAGGACCTGCTGTTCGTCTTCGACCTGCCGCCGCTCTGGCAGCCGCTGTTCCAGGGCGTCGTGCTGCTCTTTGCTGTCAGCCTCGGCGCCTTCCGCATCCTGCGCGTCCGCAACCGTCTGGAGCTCTTCTCGTGACCAGCGTCGACACGGGGCCCGCCCGGGGCCCGACATTGGCCGCGCGCCTTGGCATCGATCGCTCGGTCGCGATCGCCTTCGGCTGCATCGTGCTTATTCTCTGCGCCGGCGCGCTCTATTCGCGCGAGTTCCTGTCGCCGGAGTATCTGCTGCAGCAGCTGCAGGTCGGCGCTTTCCTCGGCATCATCGCTTCCGGCGCGATGCTGGTGATCCTGCTCGGCCACATCGACCTGTCGATTCCCTGGGTGGTGACGCTCGGCGCGATGATGGCGACCGCCATGGTCGGCTGGGGCGGCCCGGCGGGCGTCTGGCTGTGCATCCCGTTCGGCGTCTTCTGCGGCGCCGTTGTAGGCGTGCTGAACGGGCTCGGCGTCGCCTATCTCCGCCTGCCGTCGATGATCTTCACGCTCGGCATGAACGCCGTCGTGCAGGGGCTGATGGTGCTGCATACCGGCGGTTTCGCCCCGCTCGACCAGGCGACGGAGGCGATGCACTTCCTGGCCGTGCAGCGCAGCCTGTTCGGCATTCCCAATGCCCTGTTCGTCTGGGCGGTGGTCGGCGCCTTCGTCATCTATCTCCTGAAGCGCACGGCCTTCGGCCGCGCGATCTACGCGGTCGGCAACCGCGAGGCGGCCGCCTATCTCTCCGGCGTCAACACCAACCGCGTCCTGATCGGCTGCTTTGCCTTTTCCGGCGCCATGGCCGCCTTCGCCGGCGTGCTGCTCGCCGGCTATTCCAACAAGGCCTATCAGAACATGGGCGACGCCTACCTGCTGCCGGCGATCGCCGCGGTGGTGCTCGGCGGCACCAACATCCTCGGCGGCAAGGGCAATTATCTCGGCACCATCGCCGGCGTCATCCTGATCACGCTGCTGCAGTCGATCCTGTCGGTGATGCAGATGCCGGAGGCCGGGCGCCAGGTGATCTATGGTTGCGTCATCATCGTGATGCTGCTGATCTATGGGCGCGGCGCCAAGGCGAGGAGTTGAGGCCAGGAACGGATGTAGCCGGCTCACAGGCGCTGCCCGAAAGAAGCCGCGTTCCGGGCGTCGTATCCGTCCCGTCGCCCAGGGGGGCGGCGTGACAAGGAGCGCCTTCCATGGTTTCGACGAGATTTCTCTGGGGTGCGGCGAGCGCCGCCTATCAGGTCGAGGGCGCCTGGCAGGCTGACGGCAAGGGCCTGTCGAACTGGGATCTCTATACCAACGTCTACCGCGCGACCGAATCCGTCACAGGCAGGCAGGAGACGGGCAATGTCGCGATCAATGCCTATGACCGCGCCCAATATCTCGCTGATATCGCGCTGATGCGCGAGCTCGGCATCAATTGCTACCGCTTCTCGCTCTCCTGGGCGCGGATCCTTCCCGATGGCGTCGGCCGGGTCAATGAGGCGGGCGTCGCCCATTACCAGCGCTTCGTCGACGATCTGCTGGCGGCCGGCATCGAGCCGGTCGTGACGCTCTATCACTGGGACCTGCCCCGCGCGCTCGACGATCGCGGCGGCTGGTACAACCGGGAATCGGTCGGCTGGTTCCGCAATTACGCCAGCATCGTGCGCGAGGCGCTCGGCGACAGGGTGTCGAAGTTCATCACCTTCAACGAGCCGTTCATCGATCTCTTCCTGATCGAGCCGATGGTCGACAACATCAAGCTCGGGGTCGGCAGCCCCTTCGCCATCACCGACGCGCATTATGCGCAGCAGGCGGTGGCGCTGCATCACTGGCTGGTGGCGAGCGCCGAGACGATCGGCGATTTCCGCGCCGCCGGCTATACGGGCGAGATCGGCGTGGCACTGCCGCTGATGCCGACGATTCCCGAGAATCCCGGCAAGTCCGAGGACATCCGCGCCGCCGCGCTCGCCGACGCCGTCATCAACCGCTGGTGCCTCGACGCCCTGTTCAAGGGCCGCTACCCGATCGAGGTGATGACCACCTTCCGCCAGCTCAATCCGGACTTTGCGCCGTTCGAGGCGGATTTTGGCATTCTTGCCGCCAACAAGCCCGATTTCCTTGGCGTCAATTTCTACGCCCCGGCCTATGTCCGCCAGGACGAGGCGGCGCCGCTCGGCTACAACTGGTTCGATACCAATCCCGATCCGGAGCCGGCCGCCTTCAACGGCCCGGTGCGGCCGGACTACCTGCGCCGGCTGCTGGAGCGGATTCGCGACGAATATGGCAATCCGGCCATCTACATCACCGAGAACGGCGCCGGCTTCGGCCCGGTCGACGAGCAGATGGTCGGTGACAGCGTGCACGACCCGCGCCGCGCCAACTATATCCGTCGCCACATCGAGGCGGCGCTGAAGGCAAAGGAGAATGGGGTCGACCTGCGCGGCTACATGGTCTGGAGCCTCTTCGACAATTTCGAATGGCTGCAGGGCTATGGCCGTCGCTTCGGCCTCGTCCACGTCGATTTCGACACGCAGCGGCGGACGCCGAAGCGGAGCTTCGACGCCTATCGCGAGATCATCGCCCAGGGTGGCGTGACGACGGCGGATTAGGCGAAGACCTCACCTCGGCACTCTCCCGCTCGCGGGAGAGGCGTGGGGGAGGGGCTTTCTTCAGGCGCTGGAGGCTGCCCCCGGATAGAGGAAGCTTTCCGGCCGGTCGCGCTCGTAGACGCACTCGCCGGCGACATAGGTCGCACGGATGGCGCGGTCGTCGCCCAGCGTCATCAGCACGAACAGCGTTTCGGCGAGATCGCGCGCGTGCGACAGGCGGAAGTCGAGGAGCGGCGTCGCCTTCAGGTCGAGCACGACGAAGTCCGCCTCGAAACCGGGCGCGAGCGAGCCGATCCGGTCATCGAGCCTGAGCGCTTCGGCGCCGCCGCGCGTCGCCAGGTAGAAGCCCTGCTCGGGGGTCAGCGCATGGCCGCCGAGCTTCGCCACCTTGTAGGCCTCGCCGAGCGATTGCAGCTGCGAGAAGCTGGTGCCGGCGCCGATATCCAGCAGCTTGGCGGGGTTGGCTGCGTGCGTGCTCGTTGTGTGGCTGATGCGCAAGGCTGGCATGACGCGCAGGATGGAGGACAGCGCCGCGGGACGCAGTGTGCAGCGGGCCGAAGCGGCACTGCAGGAAGTCGCCCGCTTCGAGCGGGAATGAGGCCTCTGTCGGGCAGTTGTTCTTCGGGTGGATGGATCAAGGCAGCCAGTGCCGGCCGCTTCTGACCAGGATGCATCGAAGAGCCGACGGGCGGTGCCCGCCTTACGGAGTCACCGGGCTTTGGGTTTCAGGCGAACGTAGAGCTGCTTGCGCACGATGGCGATGACCTTGCCGGAGGCGGTGGTCACTTCGGTCTCGAACCAGCGCAGCACTTTTTCGCCGCCGGCCGCGGCGACGCGCAGTTCATCGACCACGGCGGGGTCGAGTTTGAAGTGTGCGTAGACGTCCTCGTAGCCCGGCGCCACGAAGTCGATCGTGCCGGCCTTGTCCCACACGAAGTAGTCGCTGCCGAGCTGGTGCATCGCCAGCAGCATCCAGAACGGGTCGACCATGGCGAACAGGTTGCCGCCGAACTGGCTCTTGACGTAGTTGCGGTTCCACGGCCGCAGCCGCAAC
>JAFKJZ010000076.1 GCA_017305815.1 Hyphomicrobiales bacterium | reverse complement strand
ATCGAGGCGGGCACCGAAGCCACGATCCGGGGCGGCACGGAGGAGACGACATCGGGCGGCGACCGGCTGCGCGGCGAACTCGCCGGCAAGGTGCCGTTTCCGGTCATCGTCATCAACGACAGCCCGCTGAAGCAGATCGCCGAGAACCGCCATGCCGTCGGCCAGTCGATCGTCGAGAGCTTCATGCGGATCACCAACCTGATGATCCCCGGCCGGCGCTTCGTCGTCGTCGGCTATGGCTGGTGCGGGCGGGGCATTGCGCAATATCTCGATGCGCTTGGCGGTCGCGTCGCGGTGGTCGAGACCGATGCGATCAAGGCCCTGGAGGCGGCCCTCGACGGCTATCGCGTCGGGACGGCCGAGGACCTGGCCCCCTGGGGCGAAGTCTTCATCACGGCGACCGGGCGACCGGGCGTGCTCGGCGCCAAGGCGATCGCCGGGATGCGCTCCGGCGCGGTGCTTGCCAATTCCGGCCACTTTCCCTGGGAGATCGATGTCGCGGCACTTCGGGCTCAGGCGGTCGGCTCGCAACTGGTGGACGATTCGCTGGAGCGGATCGAACTCGCGGATGGCCGCCATGTCGTGCTTGTCGCCGACGGGCGCATGTTCAACCTCGCTGGCCGCGAGCCGAAGGGCAATTCGATCGAATCCATGGACATCGGCTTTATGCTGCAGGCGCTGTCGCTCGCGCGCGTCGCCGGGGCCGGCCGTACGGGACTGGTGCCGGGCGCCCAGCCGGTTCCGGACGACATCAACCAGACGATCGCCCGCCGCATGGTGGCCGAGATGGGAGCGCATCTGTAGAAGCACCCTGTCGCCATCGGCGCGGCAGGATGGAACCTTCGGGAGCGGGCGGTCGGATGACGGACGAAGGCGGGATCGAGAGCCCGAACTATGGCGTACCCGCCCTCGACAAGGCGCTGGATATCCTGGAACTGCTGGCCGGCAGCAAGGAGGGGATGACGCTGGGCGAGATCGCGGCGGCGGTGGATCGCTCGGTCAACCAGATCTACCGGACGCTGGTGACGCTGGAGCGGCGGGGCTATCTGTTCCGCGCCCGTCCGTCCGGGCTCTATTTCCTGTCGCTGATGCTGTTCGAGATCGCGCACCGGCAGGAGCCGATGCGCGGGCTGATCGACATGGCCCTGCCGGCGATGCGTTCGCTCAGCGAGGCGATCGGCCAGTCCTGCAATCTCAGCATCCACGATGCCGGCCGGGTCGTCGTCATCGCCCAGATCGACAGTCCCAGCCCGTTCGACTTTCGCGTCCGCGCCGGTGCGACCTTTCCGCTGTTCGAAAGCGCCACCGGCCGGCTGCTGATGGCGTTCGAACCGGATGACGCCAAGGTGCGGTGCTGGCTGCAGGACGACAGCGAGTCGGCCTGGGAAACGTTGGGGGTTGGTCTCGCGACGATCCGCGAGCGCGGTTTCGAGGAGGAGGCGGACAGCCTGCAACCTGGCGTCACCGACCTGGCCTTTCCGATCCTCTCTCGCGACGGCCGCGTCGTCGCGGCCCTGACCGTGCCCTATGTGACGACGAGCTACAGTCGCCGGCCGATCGCCGATGTCCGTGCAGCGGCCGGGAATGCCGCCGCGGCGATCAACGCGGCGATCCGGGGCGAGGGCGGCTAGAGCGTTTCCGAGCGAAGTGGAGACCGGTTCGCGTGAAGAAAACGCGACCAAACTAGCGCTCGTATTTTTCCAGGAACGCCTCGATTTCGAGCGTACGGAAGTCGGGCAGGGCGAGCCGCAGCGCCTCGTGATCCCAATCCCACCAGGCGAGCGCCAGCAGCCGGTCGGCGATCTCGGCGGGGAAGCGGCGCTTGATCGTTCTGGCGGCGACGCCGACGGCGATCTCATATGGGCCGACATCCTTCGTGACGACGGCGCCGGAGCCGATGATCGCGCCGGTGCCGATCGAGACGCCGGCGAGCACCGTGACGCCGTGACCGATCCAGACGTCGTGGCCGATCGTGCATGGGGTCGAGCGGCGCCAGTCGAAGAACGCGGCCTCATCGGCTTCGCCCTGGAAATACTTCGAGGCGCGATAGGTGAAGTGGGACTGGCTGGCCCGCCATTGCGGATGGTTGCCCGGGTTGATGCGCACCGCCGCGGCGATCGAGCAGAACTTGCCGATCGTCGAATAGATCACGTCGCCCTGCTCGGAGACGTAGGAATAATCGCCCATCGTCGTCTCGATCATCGACGTTCCGGCGCCGACCTCGGTGTAGCGCCCGAGCGTCGATTGCTCGACGCGGGCGGTCGCGTGGATGGACGGCGTCAGGCCGAGCGGCATCGCGGGAACTCCCATGTGGTGGATCCGGCGATAAGTGGATCCAGATCATGACGCTGCGATGACTAAGCCGGCGAAGCCGATTTATGCTTGATCTGCCGTGTAGTGTTGTTCGGGCCCCAAGTGGAAAAGACCGTCACAAAAGCTTTGCTTCGAAATTGCATGATCCGCCCAATTCGGGAGATCATGACATGTTGGTTCTGGACGGCGTTGCGCGACACTTCAACAACAAGGCAGCCGTCAGCGACGTCAGCTTGACGATCGGCTCCGGTAGCTTTGTCGGCGTGATCGGGCGTTCCGGTGCCGGCAAGTCGACCCTGTTGCGCATGGTCAACCGCCTCGTCGATCCGACGGCCGGCTCCATTCGCTTCGGCGATGTCGATGTCACCAAGCTGAAGGGCCAGGTGCTGCGCGACTGGCGCGCCCGCTGTGCGATGATCTTCCAGCAGTTCAACCTCGTCGGCCGCCTCGATGTCCTCACCAACGTCCTGATGGGCCGCCTGAACACCGTCTCGACGCCGCGTTCGTTGCTGCAGCTCTGGAAGGACGAGGACCGCGCCGTGGCGCTTTCCGCGCTCGAGCAGTTCGATATCTCCCAACTCGCGGCGCAGCGCGCCGACAGCCTTTCCGGTGGCCAGCAGCAGCGTGTCGCGATTGCCCGCGCGCTGGTGCAGGAACCCGAGATCATTCTCGCCGACGAGCCGATCGCCTCGCTCGATCCGCGCAACACCAAGGTGGTGATGGATGCGCTGCTGCGCATCAATCGCCACTACGGCATCACCGTCATGTGCAACCTGCACTCGCTCGATCTGGCCCGCACCTATTGCGACCGGCTGATCGGCATGTCGGCCGGCCGTGTCGTCTTCGACGGCGTTCCCGAAGAACTGACCGAGGGTGTCGCCCGCGACCTCTACGGCCTCGAGGCCGATGACGTTCTCGATTTCGACCCGGCGATTTCGCCGGAGCGTTTCCGCGGCGCCGTGCCTGCCGCGGCCTGATCTCAAGACCGAGTTCAAACGGTGCCGGAACGGCACTGCCAACACCTGGAGAATACCCATGCTGAACCGCCGCACGCTTTTCGGCGCCGCTTTCGCAGGCCTCGCGCTTGCCGGTGTCGCTTCGCCCGCTTTCGCCGACTGGAAGGCGGATTTCCCGGAGCTGACGATCGCCGTTATCCCGGCTGAGAACGCGTCGACCACCACCGACCGCTACCAGCCGCTGGCCGACTATCTCGGCAAGCAGCTCGGCGTTCCGGTCAAGCTGGCCGTCGCCACCGACTACGCCGCCGTCATCGAGGCGCAGCGCGCCGGCAATGCCCAGATCGCCATGTACGGCCCGGCCTCCTACGCTCGCGCCGTGCTGACCGGCGTCGAAGTCGACCCGCTGGTCGTTCCGCGCCATTCGAACGGCGCCACCGGCTATTATTCGGTCATCTATACGCTCGCGAACGGCCCCTACAAGTCGATCGACGACCTGAAGGGCAAGACGCTCGCTCTGGTCGATTCCAACTCGACCTCGGGCAACAACGCCCCGCGCTTCTTCCTGCATCGCGATGGCAAGGACGTCGACACGTTCTTCGGCAAGGCGATCTTCGCCGGCAGCCATGACAACGCCGTCCTCGCGCTTGCCCAGGGCACCGTCGACGCTGCTGCCAATTCCTGGAACTCGGAAGACGATTCCAACCTGACCCGCATGATCTCCAAGGGCGTTCTCAAGAATGCCGATGGCAAGCCGATGACGAAGGAAGACTTCCGCATCGTCTTCAAGACCGACTTCCTGCCGGAAGGCCCGTTCTCGGTCCTGTCGGCTCTGCCGGCCGACCTGAAGGCACAGATCAAGCAGGCCTTCCTGGACATGCCGAAGAACGACGCCAAGGCGTTCGCCGGCCTTTCGGACGGCAAGGACACCGAGTTCGTCGCGATCGAGCCGGCAACGCTCCAGCCGATCATCGACATGGTCAAGTTCAACGACGAGCAGCGCAAGAAGGGCTCCTGAGCCCCTTCGAGCCTTTCGGGAGGCGGCCGGTCCATCCGGCCGCCTTTTTCGTAACCGGCCGCATGTCGCGGTTGTCCGTCCTGCCCGGCGGATGAAGAACAAGCGGAGACGGCCCTTGGCGACCGCCATTGCAAAGCTTCCGGACCAGCAGGCCGCCGCGCTCAGTCGTGGCTACGCCAGCGCGGTCGCAGCCAAGCGGATGAAGACGCTGGCCGTCCTCGCCGTGCTGGCGGTGCTGATCGTCATCAGCGGCCAGATGGCGGATATCCGCCCCTGGAAACTGATCACCAACATCGGCAATTTCGGCTCCTTCATCGGACGCACGCTGCCGACGCTGACGCTGGGCAATCTCTTCCCCGATATCGCCGCCTGGTACTGGAACTTCGGCGCCTGGTTTCGCCTGCTGGTCGAAACGATCCTGATCGCCTATCTCGGCACGTTCCTTGGCGGCATCCTCGCCTTCTGCCTCTGCTTCTTCGCGTCGGCCAATCTCGTCCGCAACAAGGCGACGCGGTTCGTCGCCCGGCGCTTCCTCGATTTCTGCCGCACCGTTCCCGACATCGTCTTCGCGCTGATCTTCGTCATCGCCTTCGGCCTCGGCCCGATGGCGGGCGTCCTGGCGCTGACGATCCACACGGTCGGCGCGCTCGGCAAGCTGTTTGCCGAGGTCGTCGAGAACATCGACATGAAACCCGTCGAGGGCCTGCAGGCGACCGGCGCCTCCTGGCTGCAGACGGTGCGCTTCGGCGTGCTGCCGCAGGTCTCGTCCGGCTTCGCCTCCTATGCGCTGCTGCGCTTCGAGATCAACGTGCGCGGCGCGGGCGTGATGGGCTTCGTCGGCGCCGGCGGCATCGGCCAGGAGTTCCTGATCGCCATCCGCAATTTCTACTACACCGACGTCAGCGCCATCCTCCTGATGATCATCACCACCGTGATCCTGATCGATCTCGGCACGGAGCAGGTCCGTCATCGGCTGATCGGCATGGAGCGCATGCGATGAACACGGCTTCCTCCACGATCTCGACCGGCAAGCGCGCCATCCGCGAGACGGCGCTGGCCGATCTCGACGGCCTGCGACGACGCCACCCTGGTGCCTTCGCCAAGTCGCCGCTGCGGCGGCTGTTCATGATCGGCCTGCCGGTGGTGATGGTGGCCCTGGCGCTTGCCGCCATGGTCTGGCTCGATTTCTCGCTGGTCAGGATCTGGAACGGCCTGCATCGTCTCGGCCAGTTCGCCATCCTGATGATCCCGCCGGCGCCCGAAGGCCGGTTCATGGCCTTTTCCATCGCGCTCGGCGAAACGCTGGCGATCGCCTTTCTCGGCACGCTGACGGCGGCAATCCTCGCCTTCCCGGTCGCGTTCCTCGCCGCCAAGAACGTCATTCCCAATATCTTCGTGCATTTCGGCGCCCGCCGGACCTTCGACGTCTTCCGCTCGGTCGATACGCTGATCTGGGCGCTGATGTGGATCAACGTCGTCGGCCTCGGCCCGTTCGCCGGCGCGCTGGCGATTGCCTGCGCCGATTTCGGCGCCTTTGGCAAGCTGTTCTCCGAGGCGATCGAGGCGACGGACGGCAAGGCGACCGAGGGCATCGCGGCTTCCGGCGGGGGCAAGGCGCATCAGGTCCGCTTCGGCCTCGTGCCGCAGGTGCTGCCGGTGATCGCGAGCCAGGTGCTCTACTTCTTCGAATCCAACGTCCGCTCGGCGACGATCATCGGCATTGTCGGCGCCGGCGGCGTCGGTGCCTACCTGACCGAACTGATCCGCGTGCTGGAACTGAAGCAGGTCGCCTTCCTTATCCTGATGATCCTCGTCACCGTCGCGGTCATCGATTTCATCTCGTCCAAGCTGCGCATGGCGGTGATCGGCAAGTCGAAGATGGTGTGAGGCCGCTCTTGAACCTCCCCCCAGAGGGGAGGTCGAAAACGCGCATGCGTTTTCGGGAAGGGGGGTGGCTGCGCCGTTCAGTCTGAGACCCCTCTCCAAAGCTGGCTCCGGCCAGTTTTGCCCTCCCTCCAGGGGAGGGTTCAAGCCGTGCGTGCTGCTAGACGCCCGCACTCACACACTCAGCCAGTGAAAGCACTCAGCTCTCGACCACCAGCTCGGTCCGGTCGGCCGCGAAGGCGGCGCGGGTGAACTGGATCGGCGTGCCGTCCGTATCGACATTGATGCTCTCGACCGTCAGCAGAAGCCGTCCCGGCGCGAGGTCGAGCTTTTGCGCCTCGTCGGCGCCGGCCGGTCGCGCGGAGATCCGCGTCTCCAGGCGGCGATAGTCGCTGATGCCACAGGCCGACAGCGCCTGCGTCACCGTCCCCATGTTGCGATAGGCCGTGACCAGCCCGGCGAAGCGGGGCAGGGGGAAATAGGCATTGCCGAGCGAGATCGGGCTGCCATCCGCCATGCGGACCGTGTCGAGGCGCATCACCGGCGCACCCAACGCAATCGCCAGCGCCTTGGCGACGCCCGGATCCGCCACCGTCTCATAGGCCTCGAGAAGCTTGCCGCCGGCTTCGCGCCCGGCGCGGGAGACGTTTTCCGAGAAGCGGGTGCGGGTGCCGATCGGGTAGGGCATCGGCCTGTCCTCGACGAAGGTGCCGCGTCCCTGCGTTGCCCGCACCAGCCCGCGCGACGCCAGTTCGGCGAGGCTGCGCCGCACCGTATGGCGGTTGACCGCGAAGCGGGTCGCCAACTGGCTTTCGGTCGGAAGCTGCATGCCGGCGCGCAGCCGCTCGCTGCGGATATCCGCCTCGATCTCGTCGGCGATCTGCCGCCAGGCGGCGATGCCGCGGCCGCGGGCGACCTCCGTCACGCCGTTGTCGTCGGCCGGGAGCACTGTGTTTGTCATCAAATCGTCACTGGACCTATTCATGTGGTTGTCTATATCATTAGACAACTCGAATGAGAAGCCTTCGATGATGATGGATCAAATCATGCGACATGAGGCGGCCGGCGCGAAGCCGGCGGAAAATCCCGAGATTGCCGCCCGTCAGGCGGTCATGGCGACCTGCACGGGCGCGACGTGCGTCGAGCTGGAGCAGGCGCTGGCTGCCCTTGGCGACATCCCGCAGGCGACCGACCTGCGCGGCACCGAGAACGGCCTCGTCATGCTGCGCGGACGCATGGGCGGCGACGGCCGGCCGTTCAATCTCGGCGAGGCGACGGTGACCCGCGCCGCGGTCCGCCTTGACGATGGCCGCACCGGCTTCGCCTACCAGCTCGGTCGCGACGCCGCCAAGGCGCGCGTCGCCGCCATCCTCGACGCGCTCTGGCAGGGCTCGGAGCGGACCGCCGTCGAGGCGGCGCTCGCGCCGACGCGCCTGCGCATCGCCGACGAGGCCGCCGCCAAGGCGCGCCGGGTCGCCGCCACGCGGGTCAACTTCTTCACCATGGTTCGCGGAGACGATTGATGTCAGCCCTCGCCATCACGGCCGGTTTCGCCGATCCGGTCATCGAAGCGCAGGCGCATTTCCACGCGCTGATGAACGCGCTGGCCCGGCCCGGCTCGATCCAGTCTTTCCCGGCCGCCCTCGACGCCCCGGCGCCGCTGACGGCGGAACTCGCCGCCGTCGCGCTGACACTCGTCGACCATGAGGCGACGCTCTGGCTCGACGCGACGCTTGCCGCCGCGAAGCCGGTCGTCGACTACATCCGTTTCCACACCGGCGCGCGCATCGTCGCCGACCCGGCCGACGCCGCCTTCGCCCTGGTGGTCGATGTCGCCGCCATGCCGTCGCTCGCGAGCTTCGCGCAGGGCACGGACGAATACCCGGACCGCTCGACGACGATCATCCTCGCCGCCGCTTCCATCGAGCCCGAGGGCAGCTTTGAACTGAGCGGCCCGGGCATTCAGGATTGCGCACGGATCGGCCTCTCGCCGGTTCC
>JAFKJZ010000075.1:8359-9781 GCA_017305815.1 Hyphomicrobiales bacterium | reverse complement strand
TGCGCGTTCTGCCATTCTATCTCTCACGCTTGCCGTTGTTGGGGACTATCGTCCCGAGGGCCGGATGCGATCCAGCCTTGCCTTCACTTTGCCCGGATAATCGCTTCGCGTCATCCAAGAAATCGAACCAGCCCTGTAGCAGTGGGCATCCCGTTGCAAGTTTTCAACCGTGCGAACGGGCCGGCGCCACAGTCGCGAACTCATGGAAACGACGGCGCAATTCCGTCGCGATCGTGCCGGGCGCGCCATTGGCGATCGGCTTGCCGTCGAGTTCTACGACCGGCATCACGACCGCCGTTGCCGCCGTGAAGAATGCCTCACGCGCGGCCTGCGCTTCCGCGATGCTGAACGGCCGCTCCTCGAGCCGGTAACCGGCGGCTTTCGCCACCTCGAACAGGACCGTGCGGGTAATTCCGCGCAGGATCCCGCTCTCGGCCGGACGCGTGACCAGCTTGCCATCGGCCGTCACGATCCACGCATTGGTCGAAGAGCCCTCGGTCACCATGCCATCGGCATCGACGAACCAGGCCTCATAGGCACCAGCCTCCTTCGCCGCCTGCTTGGCCAGCACGTTCGGCAACAGCGACACGGTCTTGATATCGACCCGCTCCCAGCGATTGTCGGGCACGCTGATGACCGAAACGCCCTTCTCCGCCTTGCTGTCGCCGGCGCGGCTCGGCGCGGATTTCGCGGTGACCACGATCGACGGCGGCGTGCCCTCGGCCGGGAACAGATGGTTGCGCGGCGCCACGCCGCGCGTGACCTGCAGATAGACCAAGCCTTCGCGCACCCGGTTGCGGCGCACCACTTCTCGCATCACCACGCCGAGCGCGGGCAGGCTCATGGGCATCGTGATGCGAAGCTCCCGGAGCGAGCGCTCCAGCCGCGCCATGTGCAGCGCCTCGTCTATCAGCCGGCCATTGCGGATTTCGCAGACTTCATAGACGCCATCCGCGAACTGGTAGCCGCGATCCTCGACGTGAACGACGGCCTCCGCATGACGGAGATAGAGGCCGTTCACATAGGCGAAGCGCGACATGGCATTCCTGCAGGGCGGTTAGAATCAGGCATCGGTCCCGCGAGCGGGGCCGCTATCGGACAGCGCAAGGGCTGCCGCGTCAACCAACGCCGAGCGATTTCAACTTGCGATGCAGCGCCTAGCGCTCCATGCCCACGAACTCCGCCGTGCGCGAGATGTTGCCCCCGAAGCGGTTCACCTGTGCCGTCAGATATTCGCGCTCGAAGATCTCGCGCGCATCCCGCAGCGGCAGCGACATCAGGTGCTCGCCGCCGCGATTGGGCGTGGTGGGCAGCATCTCGCCGACTTCCGGCGGCAGCATGTCGGCGGAGATGGCCTGACTCTCGTCACCACGCGCCAGAATCAACAGGCGCTCGATGTTGTTGCGAAGCTGGCGGATATTG
>JAFKJZ010000075.1:0-8329 GCA_017305815.1 Hyphomicrobiales bacterium | reverse complement strand
GATATTGCCAGGCCAGTCATGCGCCTGCAGAACGGCGAGAGCGTCCGAGCCGACGGTTCGGATCGGCAGGCCCGTCGAGCGGGAGATCTGCTCGATGAAGTGATTGACCAGTTCCGGGACGTCGTCGCGACGCTCGGCGAGAGCCGGGACCCGCAGCGGCACGACCGAGAGACGGTGGAACAGATCCTCGCGGAAGCTGCCTTCCGAAATCTCGTGCTCGAGGTCCCGCGCGGTCGAGGAAATGATGCGGACGTCGACATTGACCTTGGCCGTGCCGTTGACGCGCTGGAAGCTCTGGTCGATCAGCACGCGCAGGATCTTGCCCTGCGTCTCGCGCGGCATGTCGGCGATCTCGTCGAGATAGAGCGTGCCCCCATGCGCTTCCTCGAGCGCGCCGACGCTGCGGGCGGCCCCGGTGCCGTTCTCGGTGCCGAACAGCTCATGCTCCATGCGGTCGGGCGTGATCGCCGCCGCATTCAGTACCACGAACGGACCATCCATGCGCAGCGACGACGCGTGGATGGCGCGCGCCACCAGTTCCTTGCCCGAGCCCGACGGGCCCGAGATCATGATCCGGCTATTGGTCGGCGCCCCGCGCTCGATCGTCTGGCGCAGATGGCTCATGGCGATCGAGGATCCGATCAGCCGGCCGGCGTCGCCGGCCCGCTCGCGGAGGTCGCGGACTTCGCGGCGAAGCTTGGATGCCTCCAGCGCCCGCTCGGCGATCATCAGCAGGCTGTCGGCCTTGAACGGCTTCTCGATGTAGTCATAGGCGCCGCGCCGGATGGCGGAGACCGCAGTCTCGATGTTGCCATGGCCGGAAATCATCACCACCGGCAGGTCGGGATGCTGGCCCTTGATGATGTCGAGCAGGGTCAGACCGTCGATCCGGCTGCCGGTCAGCCAGATGTCGAGGAAGATCAGGGTCGGACGGCGCTTTTCGATTTCGGCCAGCGCGGTGTCGGTATCGCCTGCGGTACGGGTGCCATGTCCCTCGTCCTCGAGGATACCGGCAACGAGCCCGCGGATGTCAGCTTCATCATCGATGATCAGAATATCGGACGGCATGATCTCTATCTTCGTCAGGCGTCTACGGGATTGGTCTGGTGATCTGCGGCAGCGCTGCCATCGCCGCCGTCATGATGGGGCCTTGGCAGCGTGATCCGCACCATGGCCCCGCGCCCCCCTGTGGCGACGGCGGGCGAATCGAGCAGATCGAGCTGCCCGCCATGTTCCTCAATGATCTTGCTGACGATCGCGAGGCCGAGGCCGGTGCCCTTTTCGCGGGTCGTCATATACGGCTCGAGCAGGCGATGCCGGTTCTCATTCGGCAGGCCGATGCCCGTATCGATGAACTCGACGATGTTCGATTCGCCTTCGATCCTGCCCCGGACCGTGATCTTGGCGCCGACAGCCTGCTCCGGCGGCAGTGCTTCGATCGCCTCGGTGGCGTTCTTCACCAGGTTGGTGAAGGCCTGCGAGATCAGACGCGGATCGAAGCGGCCGATCAGCGGTTCCTCCGGAAGATCGACCTCGAAGGCGATGTTCGGATTGGCGACTTCCATGAGGAACACCGCCTCGCGCGCCGCCTCGCCGAGATTGCGCTCTTCGAAGGTCGGCTTCGGCATCCGCGCGAAAGACGAGAACTCGTCCACCATGCGTCCGATATCGCCCACCTGGCGAACGATCGTGTCTGTGCACTGGTCGAAGATTTCGCGCCCTTCGACGATGTGCTTGCCGAAGCGGCGCTTGAGGCGCTCGGCCGAAAGCTGGATCGGCGTCAGCGGGTTCTTGATCTCATGCGCGATGCGACGGGCGATATCGGCCCACGCGGCGCTACGCTGCGCGGAAACAAGGTCGGTGATGTCGTCGAGGGTGATAACGTAGCCATGCTCGGCCGTGTCGGATTCCTCGGTCGTGACGCGGACGTTCACTGTCCGCTCGCGGCCGTCGCGCACGACGGAAACCTGGTCGCGATGCTCCGCGCGATGCGGCTCGTTCAGCGCGGCCTGGACCACGTTCTTCAGCTCCGGCGCCACCTCGCTCACCGATTGGCCGATCGGCGCGCTGTCGTGCAGTCCGAGAAGCCGCATGGCGCCGCGATTGGCAATCGTGACCACGCCCTGCGCATCGATGCCGACCACGCCGGCGCTAACGCCGGCCAGAACCGCCTCGGTGAACCGACGGCGACTGTCGATCTGCTCGCTGGCGGCGACTAGCTCGTACCGCTGGTTGCGCAGCTCGGTCGTCATCGTATTGAAGGTCGCGCCCAGCGCGCCGAGATCGCCGTCAGCGCTACGGAACGGCACATGCACTTCGAGATTGCCGCGTCCGATCTCGTCGGCGGCATCGATCAGGCGCCGGATCGGCGCGACGAGCCTATTGGCGAAGCCGATGCCGAGCCAGACGGCCGAAAGCAGCACCACGAGCGCCAGTCCAAGATAGAGGAGCCCGAAGGCGATCTGGATGCCCCAACGGGTGGCCTCAAGGCTCTTGTACTCGTTCACGCTCGCGGTCGTGTCCGAGATGTAACGAATGACCTTCGGGTCGATCTCGCGGGTGATGTAGAGATAGACGTCGGTGTAGTTGTCGAGGCGCGCTATGGCGCCGACGACGTTGGTCGCGCCGGGCGCGATCAGGATGGGATCGGAACCGGCCTTGGCGGCCCGGTTCAGCGCGTCAATAGGCGGCGGCAGGTAGTTGGTCGAAAACTGGAAATTCGCCTGCGCGATCAACGAGCCGTCCGGCTTGACCAGGAAAACGCCCGGAATGCCTCGCAACGCCGCGATCGAGTTCATGAACGCCTGGAATCGGTCCGGATTCTGCTCCAGCAGCGTCTGCGCGCGCTCGAAATCCGACTTGAGCCCGAGAATATCGACTTTCAGCGTCCGGGCGTGCTCTTCGGCATAGGCCTGCGCGATCGACAGCGAAGTGGCGACGATGGCGCGCGTGCGCTCGGAGAACCAGTGATCCAGACCGCGATTGAGGGTGATCGAGGCGACGACGGCGATGAGGATCGCCGGCACGACCGCAACGATGCTGAACAGGCCGACAATACGGATATGGAGCCTGGCCGCGGCGCGCCCGCGCCGCCGGGCGCGGATCAGCAGCGCCACTTCCAGCACGAGTTCTATGACCAGCAGGCCCGTCAGCAGGCCGTTGACGGCCAGCGCCCAGAAGACGACCTGCTCGGAAGGCTGGATCGGCGTCAGCCCCATCAACAGGAAGAAGCTGAAGCACGCGCAGGTCAGCGCCAGAATGACGGTGATGTAGCCCGCTGCACGCAGCGTGAAACGACGCCGACGGCGCTCGGAAACGTCGTTCATTTCAGCGGCTGGCCGCGTTGGTCCGGCGGTTGCGATCACCTCGCGCCCCCGTCGAATCGACAAGCCCGGCTGATTCTATTTCGGTCGTATGAGCCCTTCATGAACCGGACCCTGGGACCGAATTGCAACAGCATTGTGGCGAGCGAGCAACAGCCCGCCCGCCATCCCGGGGTTGTCAGCGCGAGTTGCGGATCACCTGGACGTCGAGATCGCGGATCTTCTTGCGCAGCGTGTTGCGATTGACGCCGAGAAGCTCCGCCGCCTTGATCTGGTTGCCGCGCGTGGCCGCCAGCGCGGTGCTGATCAGCGGGTATTCGACGTCGCGCAAAATGCGATGATAAAGGCCGGGTGGCGGCAATCCGTCGCCGAAACCGTGGAAATAGGTCGAGAGATGCCGCTCGACCGAGCTCATCAACGTGTCTTCCATCTCGGCCCCGTTCGAGGCAAGCACGGCGGCCGGCTGGTCCAGCTCGGCGTCGATGATGTTCTCGGTGATGGTGTCCTGCGGATAGAGCGCCGCCAGACGGCGGATCAGGTTTTCCAGCTCGCGGACGTTGCCCGGCCAGCGATAGCGCTTCAGGCGCTCGACAGCGGCGGTCTCGATCTGCTTGTGCGGCAGGCCTTCCTTCTCCACCAGGGCGAAGAAGTGCCGGACGAGGTCGGGAATATCCTCCGAACGCTCTCGCAGCGCCGGCAGGCGGATCGGCACGACGTTCAGGCGGAAGAACAGGTCCTCGCGGAACAGGCCCTGGTTGATCAGGATGCGCAGGTCCTTGTTGGTCGCGGCGACGATGCGCACGTCGGTCTTGATCGGCGTGCGGCCGCCAACCGTGGTGTATTCGCCCTGCTGCAAGACGCGGAGCAGTCGGGTCTGCGCCTCCATCGGCATGTCACCGATTTCGTCGAGGAAGAGCGTGCCACCCTCGGCCTGCTCGAAGCGGCCGGCTGAGCGCGCCTGCGCGCCGGTGAACGCGCCCTTCTCGTGGCCGAAGAGTTCGCTTTCGATCAGGTCCCGCGGGATGGCGGCCATGTTGATGGCGACGAACGGTCCGGTGCGGCGCTTGCCGTAATCGTGCAGGGCGCGCGCGACGAGTTCCTTGCCCGTACCGGATTCGCCCGCGATCATCACGGTCAGGTCCGTCTGCATCAGGCGCGCCAGCACGCGGTAGATATCCTGCATGGCCGGCGAGCGGCCGACGAGCGGGATGTTCTCGTTGCCGTCGTCCAGTTGCGCGTCCTTGCCGCGCAACTTCGGCTCGGCCAGCGCCCGGCCGACGATCGAAATCAACTCCTTCAGGTCGAAGGGCTTCGGCAGATATTCATAGGCGCCCCGTTCCGAAGCGCGGATCGCCGTCATGAAGGTGTTCTGCGCGCTCATGACGATGACCGGCAGTTCCGGTCGGGCGCGCTTCATGCGGGGTAGCAGGTCGAAGGCGTTCTCGTCCGGCATCACCACGTCGGTGATGACCAGATCTCCCTCCCCCTGGCTGACCCAGCGCCAAAGGGTCGCGGCATTCGAGGTAAGCCGTACTTCGTAGCCCGCCCGCGACAGGGCCTGGTTCAGAACCGTTCGGATGGCCGCATCGTCATCGGCCACGAGGATGGTGCCGCTCGCCATATCAATCGTCCTTGTCTGCGGGCATGGCGCCCGGGAAAGCCGGCATCAGCACCCGGAAGGTGGTGCGGTTCTGCTGGGAGTCACATTCGATCACGCCGCCATGGTCACCGATGATCTTGGCGACAAGCGCCAGACCAAGGCCCGTGCCGTTGGTCTTGGTGGTGACGAAGGGGTCGAACAGATGCGGCAGCATGTCGGCAGGAACACCCGGCCCGTTGTCACGCACCGTGAATTCCAGCGGCAGCGTCACCCGGTTGGTCGAGCCCGGCACGGAAAGCCGGATGCCCGGCTTGAAGGCTGTCGAGAGCAGGATCTCGCCATCGTCGACATTGCCGATCGCCTCTGCGGCGTTCTTCACGAGGTTCAGGAAGACCTGAACCAGCTGGTCGCGATTGGCGTAGACCGGCGGCAGCGAAGGGTCATATTCTTCGATGATGCGGATGTTGCGGGCAAAGCCGGACTGTGCCAGCCGCTTCACATGCTCCAGCACGACATGGATGTTGACCGGGGCACGCTCGACGGGGCGCTCATCGGAGAAAACCTCCATGCGATCGACCAGCTTCACGATCCGGTCGGTCTCGTCGCAGATCAGGCGGGTCAGCGCCCGGTCGTCGTCGTCGACGGAGGATTCAAGCAGCTGCGCGGCGCCGCGAATTCCGGAAAGCGGATTCTTGATCTCGTGGGCGAGCATGGCCGCCAGGCCCGTGACCGAGCGGGCGGCACCGCGATGGGTCAATTGCCGGTCGATCTTCTCGGCCATCGTCTTTTCCTGCAGCAGGACGACGACGGCATTCGGCCGCTCAGGAACCGGCGAGGCATAGATGTCGACGATACGGTCGGCGCCGTTACGCGGCGTTCCAACATCGACGCGATATTCGTTGACCGCGGCGCCGCGCGTGCGGACCTGTTCGATCAGGGCGAGGAGCGGGCTGCCGAAAGGGACGAAATGCTCCAGCGGCTGACGTCGCAGGACGGCGATCGATGCCTGGAAGAAATCCTGCGCGGCGCTATTCGCCTCGGCGACGTGGCCGGCGCCGTCGATCATGATGATGGGGTGGGGCAGCGCGTCCAGCAGCATGGATGCAGGGCCATTGCCGCTGGCGATGCTGGTGTCGATGGGCGCCAAGTTCTTGTTCACGCGGCTCTCCTCATTTCGGCCTCGCCAAGGTGCCGGCGCAGGAGCGCGACGACGCGCTCCGGTTGGTGTTCCGTCAGGATGGCGAGGCGGGCCGACGGCTCGATGACATCGCTGCCGAGCGCCTCAAAAGTCCAACTCAGATGCTTGCGGGCGTTGCGCACGCCGAGGATCGGCCCATAGAGGGCGATCATCTCCTCGAAATGGCTTACCACCAGCTCGATCAGCGCGTCGCCGCGCGGCGCCTCGGGCATGACGCCGGTCGCGGCGAAGCTCGCGAGATGCCCGGGCAGCCAGGGACGGCCATAGGAACCGCGGCCGACCATGACGCCGTCGGCACCGGATTGGCTGAGCATCGGGCCAAGGCTTTCCGGGCTCAGGCAATCGCCATTGGCGATCAGCGGGATCGACACCGCCGCCTTGACGGCCGCGATCGCCGCCCAGTCGGCGGTGCCCTTGTAAAATTGGCAGCGGGTGCGGCCATGCACGGTGACCATCGACACGCCGGCCGCCTCAGCGCGCCGCGCAAGCTCGGGCGCATTGATCGTCTTGTCATCCCAGCCGAGCCGCATTTTAAGCGTTACGGGGACAGGGCTGGCGCCGACCGTCGCCTCGACCAGCGTCAGCGCATGGTCGAGATCGCGCATCAGCGCCGAACCGGAATAGCCGGTGGTGACCCGTTTCGCCGGGCAGCCCATGTTGATATCGATGATGTCGGCGCCGGCATCTGCGGCAGCGCGCGCGCCCTCCGCCATCCAGTGCGCCTCGCGCCCCGCAAGCTGGACAACATGCAGACCGTTGCCCGTCGCCTCGGCGCGCATGGCGGTTTCCGCATTGCCGCTGGCGAGCTCCTCGCTGGCGACCATCTCGGATACGACGAGGCCGGCGCCGAACGACGCCGCGACGCGCCGAAACGGCCGATCGGAAACCCCGGACATAGGCGCGAGCAGCACGCGATTGGCGATGGTGACGCCGCCAATGTCGAGAGGCTCTGCCAGGCGGGAGATCGGATTGGAAAGGTCAGACAATTGACTATCGAATAGGCACGGGTTCAGATGCCTACATATTAGTCACAGATCGAGTGACGGCAAGAGACTTGTTGCGTTGCGAAGTGGAATCTCCGATCCATGCGGTCGATGTCGAGCCGGACCGGTCGGGGTCCGGCCCCAGCCGAGGATCCCTCGCCCATGACCGAAACCATCCCCTCTCCGCGCTTTGCGGCTTTGATCGTCGCGGCGGGACGGGGCGTGCGCGCCGGCGGAGAGGTGCCGAAGCAGTATCGCAAGCTGGCCGGCCAGGCGATCCTGGGGCGAACCACAGCGCGCTTCTTGTCGCACCCTCGGATCGACGAGGTGCTCGTCGTCATCCATGCCGACGATGCGGCGCTCTATGAGGCGGCCGTCGGCGGCCAGCCGGGCCTGCTTCCCTTCGTAACCGGTGGTGCCACGCGGCAGGAATCGGTCCGTCGCGGGCTCGAGGCGCTGGCGGCGCGCGGCATCACGCATGTCCTGATCCATGATGCCGTTCGACCGTTCGCCTCCCCTGCCCTGATCGACCGCGTCATCGACGGTCTCGCCGCCTCCGACGCCGTGCTCGCCGCCTCGCCCGTCACAGACACGCTGAAGCGGGCCGACGCCGGCGCCATCGTCAGCGGAACCGTGTCACGCGACAATCTCCACGCCGCCGAGACGCCGCAGGGCTTCCGCCTCGAAGCGATCCTGGATGCGCATCGCCGCGCGGCGAGCGCGCCGGAGCATTTCACGGACGACGCCGGCATCGCCGAGTGGGCCGGCATTCCGGTCAGGCTCGTGCTGGGCGAGCGCTCCAACATCAAGCTGACCCTGCCGGAGGACATCGAGGTGGCCGATACCCGCCTGCGCATGGAAGAGCAATTGCGGGCCGGCGAAACCCGCGTCGGCACCGGCTACGACGTCCATTCCTTCACCGAGGGTTCGAGCGTCTGGCTCGGTGGCGTCGAGATCCCGCATGATCGCAAGCTCTCCGGCCATTCCGACGCCGATGTCGCCCTGCATGCGCTGACGGATGCCGTGCTCGGCGCGATCGCCGACGGCGACATCGGCGATCATTTCCCGCCCGCCGACCCGCAATGGCGCGGCGCCTCCTCGGATCGGTTCCTCGCCTTCGCGGCCGAGCGGGTGCGCGCCCGCGGCGGAGTCATCGTCAATCTCGACCTCGCCATCATCGCCGAGGAACCCCGGATCGGCCCGCATCGCGACGCCATGCGGGCGC
>JAFKJZ010000074.1 GCA_017305815.1 Hyphomicrobiales bacterium | reverse complement strand
GTCGACCTTCTCGAGCACGGGATCGATGATCAGCGCCTCGCCGCCCGGGCGGCTCGCGAGAAGATAGGTGTAGGTGCCGGAAACGCTGTCGAAGAGCTGTCGGAAGATCATGGTCCGCTCCATCATTCGCAAAGGGGATTGAGCCGAGCGCAGCGAAACGAAGCGAGCGTAGCACGTCCCGGAACCGGGCGGGCCGTCGTCGCTGTCGGGGCGGGGACGGACCTGCCGTCCCCGCTGCGCCCTTCTGGGATCAGGTCAGCACCGGCTGCGGCACGATGCGGATATAGGGCTTCGGCTCCTTCCAGCCCTGCGGGTAGAGCTGCTTCGCCTCGTCGTTGGACACCGAACCGGCGATGATGACGTCGTCACCCGGCTTCCAGTTCACCGGCGTGGCGAGGCGGTGCTTGGCGGTCAGTTGCAGCGAGTCGATGACGCGCAGCACCTCGTCGAAGTTGCGGCCCGTGGTCATCGGATAGGAGATCACGAGCTTGATCTTCTTGTCCGGCCCGATGACGTAGACGTTGCGCACGGTCTGGTTGTCGGCGGCCGTGCGGCCGTCGGAGCTGTCGCCGGCGGCGGCGGGCAGCATGTCATAGGCCTTGGAGACGGCGAGCGTCGGGTCGCCGATCATCGGGAAGTTCGGAGCGACGCCCTGTGTCTCGCCGATATCCTTGGCCCAGCCGGCATGCTTGTCGACCGGATCGACGCTGAGGCCGATGATCTTGACGCCGCGCTTGTCGAATTCCGGCTTCAGGCGGGCCATGTAGCCGAGCTCGGTGGTGCAGACCGGCGTGTAGTCCTTCGGGTGCGAGAACAGGATGCCCCAGTCCTTGCCGAGCCATTCGTGGAACGAGATCGGACCCTGGGTGGTCTCGGCGGTGAAGTCCGGTGCGAGATCGTTGATGCGGAGCGACATGATGGTTCCCTTTCTGGTTGAATGCGTCGATGGGGGCAGGATACGAATGCGCTGTTCCGCGAGCGTTCCCCGGCGAAAAAATCGCTGCGGCGAAGGCGATCGGACGTCGGAACCGTGGCTGGCAGGGGATGCAGGGTGCAGCTTTTCATTCAATCGCTGGGGCGTTTCGCCGTCCGCGTCGAGGGCGAGGAAGTTCCCTCGGCCGCCTGGAAGCGCGATCGCGCCGCCGCCCTCGTCAAGCTGCTCGCCATCTCGCCGCAGCACAGGCTTCATCGCGAGCAGATCATGGAGGCGTTCTGGCCGGAGCAGGATGTCGAGCTCGCCGGCGCGAGCCTGCGCAAGGCGATCCATTTCGCCCGCCGCGCCATGGGCGCGCATGACCTGATCACCGTCAACAAGGAGATCGTCGCCTTCGCCGACGAGGTCGAGCTCGAGACCGACATCGAGCGTTTCGAGGCGGCGGCGAAGCAGGCGCTGCGCAGCGGCGATCCGGCCGAATGCGAGGCGGCGGCCGATCTCTATGGCGGCGTGCTGTTGCCCGACGACCGCTTTCTGGAATGGCTGGACGGCCCGCGGGAGCGATTGCAGGAGCTCTATGCGTCGGTGCTGCGCACGGGCCGGCTCTGGCGTCGCTTGATCGCCCTCTATCCGACCGACGAGGAGGCGCAGCGCGCGCTGATGCAGGCGGCGCTCGACGCCGGCAATCGCGCCGAGGCGATCCGCCAGTTCGACCAGTTGCGCGAGCGGCTGCATGTCGAGCTCGGCGTCGGCCCGAGCAAGGATTCGATCGAGCTCTACGAGCGGGCGCTGGCGCTTTCCGGCGCTGGGCCGGCGTCGCCGGTCGAGCGCATCCGCGCCTCGATCGCCTGGGCGCTGGTGCATCTGCAAAGCGGCGAGTTCGACAAGGCGGCGGAGCTCGCGCGCGAGACGCGCGCGCAGGCTTTCGATGGCGGGCTTGCCCGCGAGGTTGGCGAGGCGGGCGCGGTTCTCGGCCTGACGGCGCATATGCAGGGACGCTGGCCGCAGCTGTTCCGTAGCGAATTCACCGAATGGGTGCGTAGCCGCGACGATTTCGTTCCATCCGTCTTCGACGGGCATCTCTGCCTCGCCGAATTCTGCCTCTGCGACGCCAAGGGGCACGCTGCGATCGCCGCATCGGCGCAGGAATTGATGTGCGTCGCCGAGGACGCCGACTCGATCGCCGGCCGCGCCCTGGCCGGACTGATCCTCGGCGAGATCGCCCGCTGCGCCGGCGCGCTCGACGAGGCGGAAACATATCTGACCGAGGCCGAGCGGTTGCATGTCGGCGCCAACGCGCTGTCGGGCCGGGTGCTCGTGCTGGAGCGGCTGGCCGAGATCGCGTTGGCGCGCGGCCAGAAATGGCAGGCCGGCCGGCTGATCCAGCGCGCGCTCGCCGACGCTGCGCAATCCTGGCTTTCCAACCATCTGCTGCTGCGCCTGCAGGCGCTGGCGGTCCGGGCGGCGACGACGCCGGAGAAGGTCGAGGAGGCGATCCTGACCGGCGACCGGCTGCTGACGCCGGGCGCCTGCCAGCCCTGCTCGATGGCGCTGCGTATCGCCTCTGCCGTGGCGCTGACCGAGGCGGGCGAACTGGACCAGGTCGACCGCCGGCTGAACGAGGCCGAGCGCATCGCCGGCATGTGTCAGGGCGGCCCCTGGGCGGCGGCGCTCTGGGAGGCGCGCGGCATCCAGCGCCAGGCGCAGTCCAACAAGGTTCGGGCGCTCGCCGCCTTCGCGGAAGCGGCGGCGCGCTACGAGGAGCTGGGCAGGCCGCTGGATCAGTCCCGCTGCCTCGGCCGCATGGCCGGCGCGATGCCGGCCCCCGGCGCTTGAAAAGCCCGGCCGGCGTGCGATCCCGTCACGGCGCGCGGCGGGTTCTTCCCCTCCGGCGGGCGGGCCCGACCTGTCGCATGGCGATCCGCTTCAGCATTTCGGCAGCAACGAGATAGAGGACGACGATCGCGACGATCGTCGCCAGCAGCGGCGCGGGCAGGGCGACGAAGCCGATGAAATGGCCGAGCGGCGTCAGCGCAAGAAGGAGCGCGACGGCGAGCCCGCCGAGTGACGTCGCCACCAGCACCGGATGGGCGCGGCTGGTCCAGGCGGGTTTCGCCGTGCGGATGATGAAGATGACCAGGATCTGGGTCGCGATCGATTCGACGAACCACGCGGTGCGGAACATCTCGACCTGGGCGCCGAAGCCATAGAGCAGGATCATGAAGGTCGCGATGTCGAACAGCGAGGAGAGCGGCCCCATGATCAGCGTGAAGCGCAGCACTTCGTGCATGTCCCAGCGATGCGGCTGTGACAGCATTTCCGGATCCGCCGTGTCAAAGGGAATGCCGATTTCCGAGACGTCGTAGATCAGGTTGTTCAGCAGCACCTGGAACGGCGCCAGCGGCAGGAAGGGCAGCACCAGCGAGGCGAGCGCCATTGACAGCATGTTGCCGAAATTCGAGCTCGTGCCCATGCGGACATATTTCATGATGTTGGCGTAGGTCCGCCTGCCTTCCTCCACTCCGTCCGCCAGCACGCCCAGGTCGGGCGCGAGCAGGATGATGTCGGCGGCCTCGCGCGCGACGTCCGTGCCGCCATCGACCGAAAGGCCGACATCCGCGGCGTGGATGGCGGGGGCGTCGTTGATGCCGTCACCGATGAAGCCGACCGTATGGCCGCGGAGCCGCAGCGCCCGGACGATGCGCCCTTTCTGGTCGGGCGCGATGCGGACGAAGAGGTCGGTCTCCTCCACCCTTTCCGCGAGCGCCGCGTCGGTCAGGGTGGCGATCGCCTCGCCCGCCAGCAGTCCCCGCGTCGGCAGGCGCAGCGTCTCGACCAGATGCTGCACGACGGGCGCGGCGTCGCCCGAGATGATCTTGACCCGGACGCCGGCCTTGACCAGGCGGGCAACGGCTTCCGTCGCCGACGCTTTGGGCGGGTCCATGAAGGCGGCGCAGCCGACGAAGACGAGCCCGGCCTCGTCCGCTGCGGAGATCGTCCGGCAAGCCGCCGGCATGGCCCGGCGGGCCACGCCAAGCAGGCGCAGGCCCTGGCGGCCCTGCTGGTCCATCCAGCCGGCGATGCGGGCGCGCTCGGCATCGTCGAGCGGCGCCGCCGTGCCATCCGCCTGCTCGACCTCCGTGCAGAGCGCGAGCAGCGCTTCCGGCGCGCCCTTGGTGACGATTTCCGTCATGCCCCCCCGGGACAGCAGGACCGAAGCCCGGCGCCGTTCGAAATCGAAGGGTACGTCGTCGATGCGGCTGCAGGCCTGCGGGACCGCCGGCGCGGGGTCGGCGAGGATGGCATCGTCCAGATTGCTGTGCAGGCCTGAGACGAACCGGCTGTTGAGGCGGATCAGCTCGGTGACGCGGGGGCTGTCGCTGCCGTCCGGGCCGAAGCTGCCGACATGGGCGATCCGCGCCTCGGTGAGGGTGCCGGTCTTGTCGGTGCACAGCACGTCCATGGCGCCGAAATCGTGGATGGCGCTCAGCCGTTTCACCACCACCTTTCGCGCCGCCATGCGGGCGGCGCCGCGCGCCAGCGTCACCGTCATCACCATCGGCAGCAGTTCGGGTGTCAGGCCCACGGCGAGGGCGACCGCGAACAGGAAGCTCTCCAGCGACAGGCCGTGCTGGATCATCTGCGTCAGCAGCACGAACAGCACGAGGAAGCCGGTCAGGCGCAGGATCAGCATGCCGAGCGAATGGACGCCGCGCTCGAACGCGGTCGGTGGCTCCCGTTCCTGCAGCGAGGTGGAAATGGCGCCGAAGCGGCTGTTGCGCCCGGTCTCCGTCACCAGCATGACCGCCTCGCCGCCGACGAGGCTGGTGCCCCCGAAAAGCGCGTTGGACGCGTCCGAGAGCGCCTCCCCGGTTGCCGTTCCCGGCCGTTTCTCGACGGAATAGGGCTCGCCCGTCAGGATCGCCTCGTTGGCGAGCACACCCTGTCCGCTCAGCAGCAGGCCATCGGCGGGAACGAGTTCGCCGGCGTGCAGCTCGATCACGTCGCCCGGGACGATTTCCTCGACCCGCAGTTCCGCGACCCTGCCGTCGCGTCGAACCGACGCCGTCACCGCGACGGAGCGCTTCAGCGCCTCGACCGTCTTCTCGGCCTGCCGTTCCTGGGCGATGTCGAGCCCGATCGAACCGAAGACGATGGCGACGATGATGAGGAAGCTCTGCCAGTCGCCGGTCGCGCCGGAAATGGCGGCGGCGATGAGCAGGATGGCGATCAGCGGCTCTACGATGCGCTTGGCGAGCTTGGCGGGCAGGGAGGAGCGCGTCGTCGTTACGGCGAGATTGGGCCCGAAGCGGCGCAGCCGCTCGTCGGCCTCCGCCGTCGAGAGGCCGTCCGGCCGGGCCTCGAGGGCGTGCAGCAGGGCGTCGGCGGGAAGCGTCCAGAACGCGTCGGGCACGGGTTGGGGAACGGGCGTCGGGGCAGCCTGCCTCGCCGCGGTCAGAGTGCGATCCATCGATCGCCGTCCTTACGGTACTTGTGCTTGACGGCGGCCCAGGCGACCCGGCGGGCGATCTCCTCGCGCTCCCCGTCGCCGCGAGACGCATATTCGTCCCAGGCGTGGTTGAAGGCCGCGCGGAAGATCTCCTGGCCGTGGATCGGCAGGTGGTCGCGCACGGCGGCCGGCAGGTCCTTCAGCTCGGCATAGGGCATGCGTGCTGCCTCGCGATCGCGCCATCCCCGCGAGTTCCGGCCGTCGGCGGTCGTCATCCCTGCGGGAGCGATCGAGACGCTACGTCAGTTTCCCTGCCCGGTCGAGCCCGGCTGCGGGTTCCCGCTCACAGCGCCGGATTGACGGCAAGGACGAGCTTTCCGGCGACCTCGCGGGATTCGAGCCGCCGGTACATCGCCGCCACCTCATCGAGCGGGAAGACGGCCTCGACCGGGACCTTGAGCGAGCCGTCCGCCACGGCGGCGGTCACGGCGTCGATGCCCGCCTTCCAGGCCGGCGCGCCGAAGGGCGCGTGGCCGAGATGGAAGCGCGTGAAGGTGAGCGACTTGCGCACCAGTCGTTCCCAGAGATTGGGCAGGGGCCGTCCTTCCGCCTCGCCGAAGCTGACGACGTGGCCGAGATCGCGCATCAGCGCGAAGCTCGCGTCGAGGATGCCGGCGCCGGTGGAATCGACGATCTTGTCGAGCCCCCTGCCGCCGGTGAAACGCTGGATCTCCGCGACGAAATCGGCCTCGTTGCGGTTCACGACCAGCGCCGCGCCATAGTCGAGCGCCTTCCGCTCCTTGCCGGCCGTCCCGACCGTGCCGACGACGGTGGCGCCCGCCATCACGGCGAGCTGCGTCAGATAGAGGCCGACGCCGCCGCCGATCGCATGCACGAGCACGAGATCGCCGGGCCGGGTCGTCGAGACGGTATGCAGCATGTGCCAGGCGGTCAGCGCCTGGACGGGGAAGGCGGCCGCGACATCGAAGGGAATGGCGTCGGGCAGCGGAATGATCCGTTCCGCCGGCACGACGCAGAACTCCGCGAAGCCGCCGCCATCCTCCAGGAAGGCCGCGACGCGGTCGCCGACCCGGACGTCCGCGACCTCGGCGCCGACGGCGACGACCCGGCCGGCGATCTCCAGCCCGGCCACCATTGGAAAGCCCTTGGGATGCGGATACGTGCCGCGCCAGATCATGGTGTCGGCGAAATTGCAGCCGCCATAGGCGACCTCGACCAGCACCTGTCCGGGGCCCGGCTCCGGCTTCGCCACCTCGACGACGGCGAGCGATTCCGGCGTTCCGTTCGCGGCGGAGAGAAGCATCGCGCGCATGGTGCCCATCCCCCTCACGCCGCCCGCTGCTGGCGGAGCGCCGCCGTCGCCGCGTCGTCGACGGCGCCGTCGCGGATGGCGACGCCATAGAGCGCCGCCGCCTGCGCGACGTCGAGATGGCCGTCGAGCACGTCGTCGAGCACGGCAGCCGGGTCCCGCTTGAGCGGATCGCCATAGCCGCCGCCATTCGGGCCGCGCGCCAGCACGCGGTCGCCGTGGCGCGCCTCGTGGTAGGGCACCTTGGAGGGCAGGATCTCCGTGCCGCCATCAGCGCGTTCGAGCGTCAGCTCGCCGGGCCGCCCGGCCTCGCCGCCGTCATGGCCCCAGGGGCGCTGGCTGTGGCCGTCGCCCTCGATCGAGAAGGCGCCGTCGGACAGGAGCGTGAACTCGCGCACCGAGCCGATGCCGCCGCGCCACTGACCGGCCGCCGGCGCATCGCTCCGCAGTTCGTAGCGGTCGACGCGGATCGGCAGGTGGGATTCGATGTCCTCGATCGGATTGTTGCGCGTGTTGGCATAGAGCGTGTCGACCGCGTCCATGCCGTTGAGGCCGAAGCGGCCGCCATAGCTGCCCTCGAAGATCTCCATGTGTACCCAGTGCCGCCCCTCCTTCAGGCCGGAGAAGGACACGACGCGGAGATTGCCGACGCCGGCGCTGACCTGCTCTGGCACGATCTGGCTCAACGCCCGCATCAGCGTGTCGGCCATGGCGTTGCCAGGCGTGAAGCGGGCGATGGTCGGCGCCGGGAAGATCGGATTGGCCAGGCAGCCCTTCGGCGCGACGATGGTGATCGGGCGCGTCAGGCCGGCATTCTGCGGCACGTCGCCATAGAGCGCGCTGTCGAGCAGGATCGAGCGCAGCGTCAGCCAGATGGCGCAATCGACCGTGCCCTCGAACGGCATGTTGATCGGCCGGTCGGAGACCTGCGGCGCGGTGCCGGTCAGGTCGACGGTGATCTCGTCGCCCGCGACCGTCACGGCGACCTTGATCGGCAGGTCGCGCCGCGCCGGGTTGGGATCGTCAAGGAAGCCGTCGATCCGGGTCTCGGCCGCATAGGTGCCGTCCGGCAGGGCGCGGATCGCGTCGCGCATCAGCCGCTCGGAATAGTCCATCAGATGGTCCGCCGCGGCGGTGATCTGCTCCATGCCGTAGCGCCCGACAAGCGCCAGGAAGCGCTCGGCGCCGATCTCGGCCGCCTTGATCTGCGCCTCCATGTCGCCGACGACGAGCTGCGGCGCGCGGATGTTGTCGCGCAGGATCTGCCAGACGGCGCGGTTGACCCGGCCCTCGTCGGAGACCTTGATCGCCTTGAACTGCAGTCCCTCGGCATAGGCGTCGACCGCATCGACGATGCCGGCGCTGCCCGGCGTCGCCGAGCCGATGTCGAGATGGTGCGCCGTCGTCACCGAGAACGCCACGAGCGCCCCGTCGACGAAGATCGGCACGGTGAAGGAGACGTCCGGCCCGTGCGAGGCGCCGCCATAGGGATCGTTGTGCATGATGACGTCGCCGGGGCGGATGGTTTCGCCGCGCGCGGCGAGCGCCCGCTTGATGCCGCGGATATAGCCGGGGATCGGGCCCGACTGCAGCGGCGTGCTCATCTTGCATTCGCAGAGCTGGTTGCCGTCGGCGTCCGTCATCGCGGCGCCGAGATCCTCGGATTCGCGGATGAT
>JAFKJZ010000073.1 GCA_017305815.1 Hyphomicrobiales bacterium | reverse complement strand
CGCTCCATGTTGGCCAGCATCTCCGGCCAGATCTCGTCATGCTTCTGCTTGTAGATCGCCTCAAAGCCGGGCTTCAGCTTCATCACCCATGCGACCCGCATGTCCGCTCCTCACTGTTTTGCCTCGCCGGCGGCGGCCGGCCAGGTGCCGCGGAAGCCGAGGCGGCGGCTGACATGGCCGCAGGCCTCGTTCAGCATCTCGACCAGCGGCAGCACGTCGGGGCCGGGCGCCTTCGGCGACGGCCCGGTGATGCTGATGGCGCCGACCGGCCGCGCCATCGCGTCGAAGATCGGCACCGAGACGCAGTAGACGCCGAGCACGACTTCCTGGTCGTCGATCGAATAGCCGCGCTCGCGGATGCGCTGCAGCTCGGCCTCCAGCACGCCGGCGTCGGTGATCGTCTTCACCGTGAAGGCGGGCAGCGGCCCGTCGAGCACCTCGCGCTGCTCGCTCTCGGTCATGAAGGCGAGCATCGCCTTGCCCGCGCCGCCGCAATGCAGCGAGCCGCGCGCGCCGATGCGCATGTCGAGCTGCATGCCCTGGTTGCCGCGCACCTTGTCGATGCAGACGCCGTGCTTGCCGCTCAGCGCGTTGATGTTGACCGTCTCGCCGGTCGTCTCGGCCATCTTCTCGGCGAAGGGCCGGCAGAGCGCCGGAAGGGCGATCCGCTCCAGCTGCAGGCCGCAGATCTCCAGCAGCCGGAACGACAATTCCCATTCGCCGCCGGGCGTCCGCTCGGCGATCCCCTCCTGCTCGAGGTCGAGCAGGAGGCGATGCACCGATCCGAGTGGCAAGGCGAGCTGGGTGGCGACGGCGCGCACGCCGAGCGGGCTCTTGCGGGCCAGAAGCTCCATCACCTGCACGGATCGGCGGATGCTCGACATGGGCGCTACCAGAACTTCTTCTCGAGCGCCAACGGGTCGATCAGGTTGTCGTCGATGTAGTCCCACTCGATCTCGTAGCCCATGCCAGGCCCCTTGGGCATGTGGACATAGCCCTCGCTGTCGATCCGGTCGCAGGTGTTCTTGAGGTAGGGGTGGGGGGCGTCATAGTCGACGCCGGGGGCGAGCAGGCCCTTCTCGTAATATTCGGACGTATCTTCCGAGGTGGCGCCGAGCACCTGCAGATTGCCCCAGCCGGCCATGTGCATCTCGCAGCGCAGGCCATAGGCTTCGGCGACGATCGCCGTCTTGCGGGCGCCGGTGATGCCGCCGCGCACGACGTCGATGCGGCTCATGTCGCCGGCGCCGCGCAGGATCCACTCGGCCCGGCTGAACACGCCGCCGGCGACGATTTCCGGCGACAGGATCGGGATCGACAATTCGCGCGACAGGCGGACATAGCTCTCGACCCGGTATTCCGGCATCGGGTGCTCGTACCAGTAGAAGTTCAGCTTCTCCAGCTCGCGGCCGACCTGGATCGCCTCCTCCATGGTCATGTAGGTGCCCCAGGGGTCGAACATCAGCACATAGTCCGGCCCGACCGCCTCGCGGACGAGATGGCAGGTCTCGATGTCGGCCTTGATGTTGGAGGGGCGGCCGGGCGTCGGCTGGCCGGTCTCCGGGTTCCAGAAGTAATGCGGGTGGATCTTGTAGGCCTGGTAGCCCTCGTTCTTGCAGGCGAGCGCGTGCTCGGCATAGACGCGCGGCACGCCGATGTTCGGATAGGTCGAGGCATAGGCCTTGACCTTCTCGCGGCCGGCGCCGCCCATCAGCTTGTAGACCGGCGTGTTGAAGGCGCGCCCGGCGAGATCCCATAGCGCGTTGTCGATGACGCTGGCGACGTTTTCCGGAATGTTGGCGACCCAGAGCCACTTCCAGACCATCTCGCGGTCGAGCGGATCCTGGCCGCGCAGCAGCGGCAGGATGCGGCCGCGGATCATCTGCTGGTCGACGACGTTCAGCCCCTCGGCGTCGCCATGCGAGCCGCCGCCGAAATAATAGCCGGTGACGCCCTCGTCGGTGTCGATCGCCAGCACGGTCTGCATCAGGTCGGCCTTGGGCACCGGCAGGGCGTGGCCCACGTCCCAGCGGTCGGCCCAGGTCTTGAAGGTCTTGATCTTGATGTCGGTGATTTTCACGGATGCAGTCCTCTGGCAGGCGAAAAGGCAAGAGCAGGAGCGGGAGAAAGCGGCGGGGCTCTATTCATAGGCGTCGCCCCCGCGCATCCGGTCGAGCAGCACGGCTGCGAGCAGCAGCAGGCCGACGATGATGTTGACGTAGTAGGGGCTGATCGCCTTGAGATCGAGAAGGTTCGAGACGCCGGCGACGGCGAGCAGGCCGAGCGCGCCGCCGATCGGGTTGCCGACGCCGCCGCGCAGGATCGAGTAGCCGCCGATCATCAGCGCGGCATAGACCTGGAACTCGAGGCCGAAGCCGGTGGCGCGGGCGGCGCTGCCGAGCTGGGCGGTGAAGAAGATGCCGCCGAGCCCGGCGCCGAACGCCGAGAGCAGCAGCGCCGCGACGCGGATGCGTTTGACCGGGATGCCGGCCCGCGAAGCCGCCTTGTCGTCGCCGCCGACCGCCTGCACATGCCGGCCGAAGCGCGTCTTGGTGACGACGACGGCGGCGATCACGGTGAGGACGATCGCGATCAGGAAGAACAGCGGCAGGCCGAACAGGGTCTGGTTGACCAGGTCGGAAAGGCCGGGGTTGAAGGAGAAGATCGCGCCCTGCGGCCCGAGCAGCACCCAGGTGATGCCGCGCAGCGCCACCAGCATGCCGAGCGTCGCGGCGATCGCCTCGGCACCGAAGCCGACGATGGCGATGGCGTTGATGGCGCCGAAGCCGAGGCAGGCGGCGAGCGTTACTGCGGCGGCCGCCCACGGGTTCCAGGCGAGCGTCAGCAGCAGCGCGAACAGCGCCGACGAGAAGCCGACCATCGAGCCGATCGAGAGATCGACGACGCCGGAGAGCAGCGCGAAGCCGGCGCAGGCGCCGACAACAAGCGGCACGATCAGGAATGCGCCCATGATGCCGATATTGCCGAAGGCGAGGAAGCGCGGGCCGACCCAGATCAGGCCGACCGCGACGACGGCGATCACCGTGAAGGCGATGCTGGCGACCGGGCCGGTCAGCAGGTCGCGCAGCGGGTGATGCGGCACGATGTAGGGTGCGGGTGCCGGCGCGGTACGGCTGGCGGTGGCGTCGGTCATGGAATTCCCCTCCGCGCCCGGTAGCCGTCGAAGGCGACCGCCGAGATCAGGATCAGGCCCTGGAAGATCGATTGGGTGTCGGAGCTCAGGCCGAAGAAGACGAGCGCCGTCGGAATGGTCGACAGGAAGCCGACGCTCAGCAGCAGCATCCAGAAGCTGCCGCGTCCGCCCGCCAGCGAGATGCCGGCCAGGATGACGCCAGCGATGACGTTCAGCTGCAGCGCATTGGCCGAGCTCGGATTGAACGGGCCGCTGGTGGCGCAGAACAGCACGCCGGCGAAGCCGACGAAGCCGCCCGCCGCCGTGAAGATGGCGAAGCGGGTCGCCTTCAGCGAGATGCCGCGGGCGCGCGCCGCCATCCGGTTGCCGCCGACGGCGATGGCGCGGCGGCCATAGCGGGTGCGCGGGATCAGGAAGCCGACGATCAGCACGAGCGCCAGCATCGGCCACCAGATCGCCGGAAGGCCGAGCAGCTTGGCGCGGCCGAACTGGTGGATCGCCGAGCCGAGCGGGACCTCGGCCAGCTGGAAGGCGAAATAGAGCGCGGCGAGGCCGATGAAGTTGGTGGCGAGCGTGACGATGACCGGGTTCAGCTTGGCGCCGACGATGATGACGGCGTTGGCGAAGCCCCAGGCCATGCCCGTCAGCACCGCGCCGAGGATGACGAAGGCGAAGGGGAGGCCGGCTTCCGACAGGCGGACGGCGACGAGGCTGGACGCGATCAGCGCCGCCGGCTGGCTCAGGTCGAGGAAGCCGCCCGAGATCGCGACCAGGCCCTGGCCGATCGCCATCACGCCGACGATCGACATGGTGAAGCTGACGGCGAGCACGGTCTGGTGCGACAGGAAATCGGGCCGGTAGAGGCCGGTGGCTGCGATCAGCAGCAGCCACACGGCCAGAAGCGTGAGGCCGGTGCCCCAGCCCTGCAAACGCATCCCGGGCGATAGCGCCCGGGCCGGGCTTTCGAGGCGTTGGTCAAGGGACATCGGCGAACCCGGGGCTTACGTGTTGGTGCAGAAGAGCGAGTAGGCGGTCGTGCCTGCCGGCGCTTCCAGCAGCTTGGCGACCCGCTCGGCCATCGCCGGCACGGCCTTGGCCTGTTCGGCGCTGACCGGGCAGGGCTCGACGCGCGAGGCCGGATTGTCGGCTGCGGCCTTGAGCGGCGGGATCTGGCCGGCGGCGATCGGCTCGATCACGTCGCGGATGGCGTAAACGGCGTAGCCCTCGAGGAAGTAGAACACCGAGCCGGCGAGATGCGGGTTGACGTTGTCGCCGGTGATGAAGGCGCCGTCCTGGCCCCAGCCGATGACCTCGTCGGCGCGGCCGAGCTGCTCGGCGGCGTTGATCAGCGACAGCACGCCGCCGTCATTGAGGCCGACGACCGCCATCTTCTTGGCGTCGGGATGGGCGGCGAGCAGGTCGCGCGCCGCCGGCAGGCCGACGGCCGCGTCGCCCTGGCTTTCGAAGCTGACCCACTTCTCGGCCGGGATGTCCGGGCAGACCTTCTTCAGGCCGGTGCGCATGCCGCCGGTGCGCCACTCGTTGACGATGCCGGCGGCGGCGCCTTCGGCCGAGACGACGAGGTCGGGGTTGCAGGCCCACTTTTCCTTGATGACCTTGCCGAGCTGTTCGCCGCCGGCGATACCGGCCGCGAGATTGTCGATGCCGACGAAGTACATGCCGGGATCGGCGATATCGTAGGTGACGATCGGGATGTTGGCCTGCTTCATCACGGCCGAAATGGCCGGGTTGGACGAGGGCTGGCCGTTGAACTGGATCATCGCGTTGACGCCCTCCTGCGCGAAGATCTTGGCGTTCTTCAGCGCGACGGCGGGGTCGTTGTTGTTGGAGAGCTCGATGTAGTCCCAGCCGTTCTTTTCGGCGAGGGCGCGGGCGACGTCGCCCTGGGCCTTCATCCAGTCGCAGCAGGTATTGCCGCCGACGGCCATGCCGAGCTTGAACTTCTCGGCGGCGTTGGCGCCCCAGGCGACACCGAAGGCGAGCGGAACGGCGAGCGCCATCGTTGCGATGGCGCGTTTCGAAATGCGCAACATGCTTCCTCCCTAAGGAAATGCTCAGTCTGGATGGTCCGCCATGGGCCGGTTGATCCGGTCTCAGGCGGGGATGGCGAGCTTCGCGGCCTCCGGTTCGGCATCGCCGGGGATCGCCCCGGTGATGAGACCGACGATTTCGGAAACCTGCGTGTCCCGGACCTTGCGCGTGGCGATCGAACGGCCGAGCCGCATCACGGTGATGCGGTCGGCAACGCTCATCAGCTGCTGCATGTTGTGGCTGACGACGATGACGCTGACGTCGTGGTTGCGCAGGTCGCGGATGACATCGAGGACCTGGCCGGTCTCGCGCACGCCAAGCGCCGCGGTCGGCTCGTCCAGGATGACGATGCGCCGGCCCCAGAGCAGGGCCCGCGCGATGGCGAGGCATTGGCGCTGGCCGCCGGACATGCCCTTCACGCTGACGTCGATCGACGGGATCTTCACCGCCAGCATGTCGAGGACCTCGCGGGCCCGGCTGCGCATCTTGCGATCGTCGACAAGATTGAACAGTCGCGCCAGCGGATTGGACGAGAGTTCCTCGCGTCCGAGATAGACGTTCTGGAACGCGCTCATCGTATCGACGAGCGCCAGGTCCTGGTAGACCGTCTCGATTCCGGCATCCATGGCATCCTGCGCCCGCTTCAACTGCACGGGACGGCCATCGGCGAAGATTTCGCCGCTCGATGCGCTGATGACGCCGGAAAGGATCTTCAGGAACGTCGACTTGCCGGCGCCATTGTCGCCGACGAGCCCGAGGACTTCGCCGCGCCCGAGCGTCAGCGACGCGTCGGCCAGGGCGATGACGGCGCCGAAATGGCGCGTGATGTGCCGCGCCTCAAGCACAGGCGTGGTGGATATTTCCGACATTCAAGTACGCCTCCATGCTGTTCCAATATTGGAACGGCCGTACCAGATAATGAACGGTACGAAGCCGACGAATGCTTGTCAACGCGGTTTCGAAGATCGTCGTGATCTTCGTTCCGCCTTATGGCTTCGTGATTTTGACTTGGCGGTGCAGCGAATTGCCGTGCTGCAATGAAGAAAGACGCGCCGAAAGACGCGGTTCGGCTGGCTTTTCGAAGAGGCGCGTCCAGCACGTCAGGCAGCGGTGGCGGCAGGCCGCCGCCGCCGTGTCCGGGGTCAGAAGGCGACGGCCTGACCGTCCTTGCGCGGGTCGGAGCCGGCGACATAGCCGGCGCCATCCGGCAGGCGTTCGATGATCTGCGCGCCGCCAAAGGCGAAGACGGCGTCCGGCGGCTCGATGACGATGTCGTGGCCGCGCGCCCGGAGCGCTTCGGCCAGGGCCGGCGGGAAGCTGGTTTCGACCGCGACCTTGTTGCCGCCGATGACGCGCCAGCGCGGCGCATCGGCCGCCGCCTGCGGGTTCTGGCCATAGGCGAGCCGGCGCAGCATCATCTGCGCATGCCCCTGCGCCTGCATCGGGCCGCCCATGACGCCGAAGGCGGAGAGCGGGGTGCCGTCCGCCTGCATGGCGAAGCCGGGGATGATGGTGTGGAACGGCCGCTTTCCGGGCGCGACCTCGTTGACATGGCCGGGCGCCAGCGTGAAGCCGGCGCCGCGGTTCTGCAGGCTGATGCCGGTGCCGGGCACGACGACGCCGGAGCCGAAGCCCATGAAATTCGACTGGATGAACGACACCATCATGCCGTTCGCATCCGCGGCGGCGAGGTAGACCGTGCCGCCCGGCTTCGGCGCGCCATAGGCGGGGAGGCCGGCCCTGCGCCGGTCGACCAGGCTCGCCCGCCCGGCCAGGTAATCCGGCGCCAGCAGCGCGGTCGGATCGAACGCCATGTGGCTGGTCTCGGCGACATGCTGGTCGGCATCGGCCAGCGCCAGCTTGGTCGCTTCGATGGCGAGATGCACCGTCTCGACATCGTCGACCGGATCGGCGCCGATGCCGAGATTTCCAAGAATGCCGAGGGTGATCAGGGTGACGATGCCCTGGCCGTTCGGCGGGATCTCGTGCACGGTTCCGCCGGCGAATTGCTGCGACAGCGTGCCGACCCAGTCGGCCTCGTGCGAGCCAAGATCGTCGAGTGACAGAACCGCGCCATGCCGGGCGGCGTCGGCGGCGATCTTTTCGGCAATCGCGCCGCGATAGAAGCTCTCGCCTTCGGTTTCGACGATCGCTTCGAGCGTCGCTGCCAGCGCCGGATTGCGGAAGCGCTCGCCGGCCTTGGGTGCGCGGCCCTCCGGCAGGAAGGCGTCGGCGAAGCCCGGCTGCTCGCCGAGCAGCCTGCCGCCCATCTGCCAGAGGCGGGCGATGATCGGCGAGACGGGGAAACCGTCGCGGGCATAGCGGATGGCCGGCGCGGCCAGCGTCGCGAGCGGCAGGCTGCCGAAGCGGCGCCAGAGCGCGATCCAGCCGGAGACGGCGCCCGGCACGGTGACGCTGTCCCAGCCGCGCGCCGGCATGGCGCCGCTTCCGGCGAAACGCGCCGGCGTCCAGGCGGCGGGCGCCCGGCCGGAGGCGTTCAGCCCGTGCAGTTCCTTGCCGTCCCAGAGGATGGCGAAGGCGTCACTGCCGAGGCCGCAGCCGGTCGGCTCGACCACGGTCAGCGTCATGGCGGCGGCAAGCGCCGCGTCGACGGCGTTGCCGCCCTTCGCCAGCATGGCGAGGCCGGCCTGAGCCGCGAGCGGCTGCGAGGTCGAGACGACGTTGTCGCCGAGCACGGGGGAGCGCTGCGACGGGTAGGGCTGTGCGAAATCGACCATCGTCTCTTCTTCTCTTTGCCGGGGAGCCTCGCCCCTGCAATCCGCGTGCCGTCAAAGTTCTAGCCGGTCGGATCGACGATGGCCAAGGGCGGAGGTGGCCAGGGCCGGTTGGCCAGATGGCAACGATGCGGCCCGCCGGGCGTTGGACTTTGTTGAATGAAATCAGGAGGGTTGGATGCCGGACGAGAAGACTGCCCGCAAGGATGCCCCGAACCAGGAAGCGCCGAAGAAGACCGTGCCGATGCCGCCGGAAGGCCCGCACGCGCGGCCGGACCTGACCGACTACGACAAGACGCCGGGCACCGGCTCCTTGCCGGATCCCGACACCAAAGGCGTCGATATCGGCCCCGGCTGATGCTGGCGTTTCCCGTTCCCCCGTCATGAGCCGGCAGGCGGGCGGCGTGGTCCGCCGGCCCGCGATCGCATTGATGATAGATGTCGAAAGACATATATCC
>JAFKJZ010000696.1:589-1972 GCA_017305815.1 Hyphomicrobiales bacterium | reverse complement strand
CCTCTGCGATGCCGTTCTCGGCGAGGATGTCGCCGAGGGTTTCCTTCTTCTCCACCACCGCGACGCGTTCGTCGGAAGGGATGGCCGGACCGGACTTGGAGACGAAGGAGACGTTCTCCGGAACGATCCGCACGCCAAGGGCCGAGAAGGGATCCGTTCCGCTTTCGTCGAAGGAGAAGCGGTCCGGATCGACATAGGGCATGGCAGCGATCTGGACACCGTTCGACACGGTGGTCTGGGTTGACGCGCGGGCGACCTGCTCGGCCTCTTCCGGGCTGAAGCTCGGCTCCTCGGCCTGCGGCGCCTCGTTGACCGGGAAGTCGCTGACCTTGATCGAGACCTCGCCCTCGACATTGGCGCCGTAGATCTGCTCCTGCTCGGCGCCCACGGCCACCACGTCAGCGCCGGTGCCACTGGTGTCGTCGGCCGCGTCGCTGGCGGCGCCGTCTATAATGATGCCGTCGTCACCGCCGTCACCCGAAGCGCCTTCGTCGTCGATGACGCCGAGCTTCTCGGTCGCCGCCGGCGGCGGGGTGTCGTTCTTGTCGCTGCCCTTGTCGCGGGCGCCGGCCGCGCCGGCGACGATCTTGACCGGATCATAAGCCGGTACGCCGTCGCTGAGCGCGGTGATGGCGGTGGCGATCGGCGTCGCGATACGCGCGAAGGGCTTGAGCTTGATGAGATCGCGATCGCCCTGCTTGGTGACGGTCGAGACCTGCACGATCTGGCGATCGGTGGCGGGCTCGCGCGCGGTCCGCATTCGGTCGCCCTTGGCGCCATTGGTGAGCGGCACGTCGCCGCCCGCTTCCGAGGCGCGCAGGGTGCGGCCGGCCTCCGGCGGGAAGGCAAGTTGGTGGCGGCCGTCCAGGGCGGCCATCAATGCGCCGCCCATCAGGATGGTCGAGGTAAAGCCGGTGAGGACCGTGCCGGTCAGCCAGCGGATGCTGACGCTCCGGCGCTGCGGGACGCCCTCGCGCGTGTCGCCAACCGTCAAAGGCGGCTCGCGGCCTAGGTCGATCCGCGCGCCGTTCGTCCCTCTTGCTGGCGCGCCGCCGCGCGTCGATGCCTTCACGGTTTCGTCTTCTCCCCGTCGTCGGCAGCTTTGCGACTGCCTGTCATATGATCCTGGAGCCTGCCTCGCGTGACGGAGGAATTTGCCGTCCGCTCTGTCTCAAGTCAACGAAGTGGTCCGACATCCCTAGGGATCGCAGGCCGCAGGGCCGTCGTTTCCGCGGCAGCCGCCAAACTCTCGCGCGCCCGTGCGTGATAGAAGCCGGCTTGAACCGAAGCGACGCATCCAGGAGCGGTGACCTGAAATCGACCCTCTTCATGTCATCAATATGGCTGAGGCGTGGGGGAGGGAGGCTGAGGAGGGGGCAGCTC
>JAFKJZ010000696.1:0-578 GCA_017305815.1 Hyphomicrobiales bacterium | reverse complement strand
GGGGAAGGAGGGTGAGGAGGGGGCAGCTCATCGTTCAGAGCTGACCGGGGGACGCCGGCTCAGTTTCCGGGCGGGGCACTGGCGCTGAAAGAGGCAGGGATGAGGACGGCGGTGGCGCCGGCGACGGTTAACGAATATTAAGAATTTTCAATGGTTTGGCTAATGCGGCGGGATCCTGCGGTTTCCGGTCCGGTGGAAGCCGGCTTATCCACATGACGGGATCCAGGGCAGCGATCCCGGCCAAAATTGTTCGAAATAATCGTTGACGCCGGCCGGCCGTCTCCCTATACATCACCTCAAGAACGCGGGCGGCACCGCTGCCGGCGAACGGAAAACTCGTCTTCGAGTTTTGTTAATTTGGTAGTTGACTGGTTGTCGGAAGGCTACTAGATAGCTGCCTCCGGTTCGGCCTCTGGCCGGCGATTTTGTGCCTTTTGGTTCTGGATGGCTGGTTGTGGTTTTGAGCTTTTGACGGTTGGCTCCGTCTGTTGTTTGACAAGTGAATAGGAAGAAAGAGAAACGTAGACGGCGATGTCCCTGCGGCTCTCCTGGGTAACTGGGAGGGCGAAAAGAGACTT
>JAFKJZ010000072.1 GCA_017305815.1 Hyphomicrobiales bacterium | reverse complement strand
GGACAAGGAAGACATCATCGCGGATCTCGACCAGGCGCTTGCCGCCACCTGATCCGGCTCGAGGTCCAGAAGACCCTCACCCCAACCCTCTCCCGCAAGCGGGAGAGGGAGTTCTGCCCACCCCGTCGGGCTTGGGGTGTTTCCCAAAATGTCCTCGAAAATGGCTCGCTGGCCGGATGGCACGCAAGCCTAAAACCCTCGCCCGCTTGGGGGAGAGGGCAGGGTGAGGGGCTTGCTCTACCCTCGCCCTACGCCATCACCTTCACATAGCTTCCCGGCGCGTCCTCGATAGCCTTGACCTTGCGGCCGCCGGGCGTGCGTGCCTTGACGCGCGTATTGTCCTGCGCCTCGATCCAGGCCTGCCAGTGCGGCCACCATGAACCCGGCTGCTCCTTGGCGTGGCCGAGCCAGTCCTCCAGGGCGTCGCCATGCGGCGCGCGACCGGTCCAGTACTGGTATTTGCCGCGCGAGGGTGGGTTGATCACGCCGGCGATATGGCCGGATCCGGCCAGCACGAAAGTGACGGGACCGCCGAAGAAGGATGAGCCGTAGAAGACGGAGCGTGGCGGCGCGATGTGGTCGTCGCGGGTGGCGAGGTTATAGATCGGTATCGTCACGTCGCCGAGCGACAGCGGCTTGCCGTCGACCACGAGTTCGCCCTCGGCCAGCTTGTTGTCGAGATAGCAGTTGCGCAGATAGAAGGAGTGGTTCGCTGCCGGCATGCGCGTGGCGTCGGAGTTCCAGTAGAGCAGGTCGAACGGGATCGGTTCCTTGCCGCGGAAATAGTTGTTCACGACATAGGACCAGATCAGGTCGTTAGAACGCAGCATGTTGAAGGAGGCGGTCATGTTCTTCCCCTCCAGATAGCCGCGCACGCTCATCTTCTTCTCGACGGCCTCGATCTGCTCCTCGTCGATGAAGACCTTCAGGTCGCCGGCATGGGTGAAGTCGACCTGGGTGGCGAACAGGGTCGCCGAGGCGATCCGCGTGTCGCCGACGCCCGCCATGTAGGCGAGCGTATAGGAGAGCAGGGTGCCGCCGACGCAATAGCCGATGGCATTGATCTCCGTCTCCCCGGTGATCTTCTGCATCGTGTCGAGCGAGGCGAGGATGCCCTCGCGCATGTAGTTCTCGAAGCTCTTCTCGGACTGCCTTTCGTCCGGATTGATCCAGGAGATCACGAAGACCGTATGGCCCTGCTCCACCGCCCAGCGGACGAAGGATTTTTCCGGGTTGAGGTCGAGGATGTAGAACTTGTTGATCCAGGGGGGCACGATCAAAAGCGGCCGCTTCAGCACGTCCTTGGTGCTCGGCTTGTACTGGATCAGTTGGCAGACATCATTCTGCAGGATGACCTTGCCGGGCGACAGCGCCAGGTTCTTGCCGATGGCGAAGTGCGAGTTGTCGGACTGGCGGATGATCAGCTCGCCATTTCCCGCCGCGATGTCCTCGGCCAGCATATCCATGCCGCGCACGAGATTGTCGGCGCTCGAATCAAGCGTATCGCGCAGGATCTCGGGATTGGTGAACAGGAAATTCGACGGCGAAACCGCATTGGCGATCTGGCGGACATAGAATCCGGCCTTGAGCCGTATATGCGGATCGAGGTCGTCGGCGCCAGCGCGTCGTGATCAGGTAGAACTGCTTCACGAAATCGAAGAACTGGTTCTCCGTCCACTGCGGGTCCTTGAAGCGACGGTCGCGCGGGTCTGGCACGGCGACAGGCGGCATCTGCACGCCGCTCATGCGCTGCATCGTGCTCGTCCACAGCATGAAATATTGGCCGTAGAGCTTTGATTGCGCTTGTATGCTTCGGCCAGGTTCGGCGGTCCAGTACTCGATCACCTTGGCAAGCGTGCGGACGATCTCGGCGATCTCATCGGTCAGGTCAGCCGAGAGTCGGCCGTCTTCCCGGGGTTTCAGGAAGGCGTTGGCGGCCTTGGTCATGCCCTCGATCATCTTCGCGATGTTCTGGGCGAATTTCTCGGGATCTTTGATGATCAGGCTGATCGGGGCTCCGTCGGAGGTCGTGCGGTCGCTTCCGGTCTTGTCTTTGGCCATCATGTCCCCGAATGCCATTCTACCATCGGGAAGGCTGCGCTGCTTTCCCCGACGCGCGGAGTGTAATAGCTTCGCCCTCACAGGGATATGATGCGCATGCTATCGGCCCGCTTACCACAATGAGTTCATGATGAATCCGATCGGAATCAAGCGGTCTCGTTCCGCGTCGCTCTCTTTCATGCTGGCGCTGTCGGTTTCGCTGGCGGCGTGCTCGCCGCAGCTATCGAGGACCCTCGACAACACGCCCGATCCGGAGTTGACCCGCCAGGGGGCGTTCCCGAACATCAACGTCGCCGGCCAGCAGCCGCCCGGCAAGCTGATGACGCCGGACGAACTCAAGCAGGCGACAGCGAGCCTGAAGGCCCAAAGCGCCCGCAACAACCCGCAGGCGGCGCAGGCGGCGCTGAAGCAGAGCGCGGCCTCCAACGCCGCGCTGGAGAAGACCGCGGCGACCCATGCCAAGAAAACCTTGTCGGAAATTCAGGAGCGATGTGGCGAGCCGGGAGCAGACGCCACGAAATGCCCTCAATAAGGGTGCTTTCATAGTTCGCGGTTCGGTGTAGAACCGCCCTGCGCCAGGTGAGGCGCATCATAACTATCCAAGAGAGATGGATTCGGAGCGATGAGCGAGTTCCACAGCGTGCGGCGTCTGCCGCAGTACGTCTTTGAGCAGGTCAACCGGCTTAAGGCGAGCGCTCGAGCCGCAGGCGCCGATATCATCGATCTGGGCATGGGCAATCCCGACCTTCCGACGCCGCAGCATATCGTCCAGAAGCTCGCCGAGACGGCGGGCCGGCCGGACGTCCACGGCTATTCGGCGTCGCGCGGCATCAACGGTCTGCGCAAGGCCCAGGCTGCCTATTACGAGCGCCGTTTCGGCGTGAAGCTCGATCCCAACACGCAGATCGTCGCCACGATCGGCTCGAAGGAAGGCTTCGCCAACATGGCGCAGGCGATCACGGCGCCGGGCGACGTGATTCTGGTCCCCAATCCGAGCTACCCGATTCATGCCTTCGGCTTCCTGATGGCAGGCGGCGTGATCCGCTCGGTGCCGGTCGAGCCGGGTCCCGAGTTCTTCCATGCGATGGAACGTGCCGTCATGCACTCCATCCCGAAGCCGCTCGCGGTCGTCCTCTGCTACCCGTCCAATCCGACGGCGCATGTTGCGGACCTTGACTTCTATCGTGACGTCGTCGCCTTCGCCCGCAAGCACGACCTTTTCGTGCTGTCGGATCTCGCCTACGCCGAAATCTACTTCGACGATTTCCCGCCGCCCTCGATCCTGCAGGTTCCGGGCGCGATGGACGTCGCGGTCGAGTTCACCTCGATGTCGAAGACCTATTCGATGGCCGGCTGGCGCATGGGCTTCGCGGTCGGCAACGAGCGCCTGATCGCCGCGCTGTCGCGCGTGAAATCCTACCTGGACTATGGCGCCTATACGCCGATCCAGGTCGCGGCAACCACCGCGCTGAACGGCCCGCAGGACTGCATCGAGGAGATGCGCCAGATCTACAAGCATCGCCGCGACGTGCTGGTCGACAGCTTCGGCCGTGCCGGCTGGCAGATCCCGGCGCCGCGCGCCAGCATGTTCGCCTGGGTTCCGATCCCGGACGCGTTCAAGTCGATGGGCAGCCTCGAATTCTCGAAGCTCCTGATCGAGAAGGCCGACGTTGCCGTGGCCCCGGGCGTCGGCTTCGGCGAGCATGGCGACGACTATGTGCGCATCGCCCTCGTCGAAAACGAGCAGCGTATTCGGCAGGCCGCGCGCAATGTCCGTCGCTTCCTTGAAACGGCGGACAAAACGTTGCACAACGTCGTCCCGATCAGCAGCGCCCGGCGATAAGCCGGGCCCCCCTGGGGCGTTTATATGAATCAAGCACTTCGGCTGGGTGTCGCCGGCCTCGGCACCGTCGGCGCGTCCCTGCTGCAACTGACGCAGCGCCATGCCGATGAACTGGCGCTGCGTTGCGGCCGCCCGGTCGTCGTTACCGCCGTCACGGCCCGCGATCGCTTCCGCGATCGCGGCGTCGATCTGTCTGCCGTCGCCTGGTACGACGACCCCATCTCGCTGGCCCAGTCTCCCGACATCGACGTCTTCGTCGAACTCATGGGCGGCGCCGACGGCTCGGCTGCTGATTCCGTGCGCGCCGCGCTCGACGCCGGCAAGCATGTCGTCACCGCCAACAAGGCCCTTCTCGCCAAGCACGGGACGGAGCTGGCTCGCCGCGCCGAGCAGAACAGCGTCTCGCTGAATTTCGAGGCGGCCGCCGCCGGCGGCATCCCGATCATCAAGACGCTGCGCGAGTCGCTTGCCGGCAATCGGGTCGGCCGCGTCTATGGCATCCTCAACGGCACCTGCAATTACATCCTCACGCGCATGGAGCGGGAAGGCATCGCGTTCGACGTCTGTCTCGCCGAGGCGCAGCGGCTCGGCTATGCCGAGGCCGATCCGACCTTCGACGTCGACGGTTTCGATACGGCCCACAAGCTGGCGCTGCTGACGGCGATCGCCTTTGGCACCGAGATCAATGCCGACGCCATCTATGTCGAGGGCATCCGCTCGATCTCGACGGCGGACATCGAGGCGGCCGACGAGCTCGGCTACCGGATCAAGCTGCTTGGCGTCGCCACCCGCACGGAGAGCGGAATCGAGCAGCGCGTCCATCCGACCATGGTGCCGAAGTCCTCGCCGATCGCCCGCGTCGATGGCGTCACCAACGCTGTGGCGGTCGAGGCCGATTTCGTTGGCCGGCTGGTTCTGTCGGGCCCGGGCGCCGGTGGTGATGCGACCGCCTCGGCCGTGATGAGCGACATCGCGGATCTCGCCCGCGGCGACGTGGTCGGCACGTTCGGCCGGCCCGCCCACACGCTGAAGCCCTATCAGCAGGCCGTCATGCGTTCGCATGCCGGCGGCTATTATATCCGCCTTGCGGTCTATGACCGGCCGGGTGCCTTCGCCTCCATCGCCAAGCGCATGGCGGAGAACAACATCTCGCTGGAATCGATCGTGCAGCGGCGCCGGGCCCCCAAGGCCGATGCTCCGGAACATCCGCAGCCGCAGGCGCCACAACCGGTTATGCTCATCACCTACGAGACGACCGAGTCGCAGGTCAAGGAAGCGCTCGATCGGATTACGGCGGACGGTCATATTGCGGAGAAGCCGCAGATGATACGCATCGAACAACTGGCCTGACAGCGGAGCAGCAACACCATGGCGATGACGGGGAACGCGAAGGCAGCGGGTCTGGACCGGATCCTGACGCTTGAGCTCGTGCGCGTGACGGAGCGCGCGGCCGTTGCGGCGGCGCGCTGGCGCGGGCGCGGCGACGAGATGGCTGCCGACCAGGCCGCCGTCGACGCCATGCGCCGCGAGCTCAACCGCTTGCCAATCGAGGGCACCGTCGTCATCGGCGAGGGCGAACGCGACGAAGCGCCGATGCTCTATATCGGCGAGAAGGTCGGCAAGGGCTCCGGCCCCCGCGTCGATATTGCGCTCGATCCGCTCGAAGGCACCACGATCTGCGCGAAGAACCAGCCGAATTCGCTGGCCGTGATCGCGATCGCCGAGGGCGGTAGCCTGCTCTACGCGCCCGACGTCTACATGCAGAAGATCGCGATCGGCCCCGGCTATGCCAAGGGCGTCGTCGATCTCGACGCGTCGCCGATGGAGAACATCCAGGCACTCGCGGCCGCCAAGGGCGTTCCGGTCAACGAGATCACCGCCTGCATCCTCGACCGCCCCCGTCATGCCAAGCTGATCGAGGACGTGCGCGCCACCGGCGCCGCGCTCCGCCTGATCGGCGACGGCGACGTCGCCGGCGTCATTCACACGACCAATCCGGACGAGACCGGCATCGACATCTATCTCGGCATCGGCGGCGCCCCCGAGGGCGTGCTGGCTGCGGCGGCGCTCCGCTGCATCGGCGGCCAGATGCAGGGCCGCCTTGTCACCCAGTCGGACGCGCAGCGCGAGCGTGCCGCCAAGATGGGCGTCAAGGACTTCGACAAGAAGTTCACCCATGACGAGATGGCCAAGGGCGACGTGCTGTTCGCCGCGACCGGCGTGACCGACGGCAACCTGCTTTCCGGCGTCCGCTTCGCCCGCAATGGCGAGATCACCACCGACACGGTCGTGATGCGTTCTTCTTCCGGCACGGTTCGCTGGATCAAGGCGACGCACCGCGATCTCGAGAAGTTCGACAACGAGGGCTGATCCGGCTCCCATGTCCATGACATCCAGCGACGCACGGCGCGCCTTTCTCGGCGTTGAGGGATCCGTGACGGGGCGCCGCTGGACTGAGCGGGTCGACGCGACCTCCAGCTTGGCCGCGACCGCCATGGCGCAGCGCCATGAGATCCCCGAGCTGGTTGCGCGCGTGCTGGCCGGCCGGGGCGTCGCCATCGACGACGCGGCGCATTTCCTCGATCCGAGCCTGCGCCGCCTCATGCCGGATCCTTCGGTGCTCGCCGACATGGATGCGGCAGCGGCTCGCATCGCCGACGCCGTGGAGGCCGGCGAGCATGTCGCGATCTTCGGTGACTACGACGTCGACGGGGCGACGTCTTCGGCGTTGCTCGCCCGCTTTCTGCGCCATCAGGGCGTCGAGACGCGGATCTACATTCCCGACCGCATTTTCGAGGGCTACGGCCCCAACCCCGACGCGATCCGCACTCTGGTGGAGGAAGGCGCCGGCCTCATCGTTACTGTCGATTGCGGCTCGACCAGTCACGAGGCGCTCGGCGTCGCCCGCGATCTCGGTCGCCTCGTCGTTGTGCTCGACCATCACCAGATGGGCGCGGAACTGCCGCCGGCGCTCGCCGTGGTCAATCCGAACCGGCAGGACGACCTGTCTGGCCTCGGCCATCTCGCCGCCGTCGGAGTCACCTTCCTCGCCATCGTCGCCGTCAATCGGGAACTGCGCAGGCGAGGCTGGTATGGCGAGAGCCGGCCGGAGCCGGACTTGCTGCAGTGGCTGGATCTCGTCGCGCTCGGCACGGTCTGCGACGTGGTGCCTCTCATCGGGCTGAACCGGGCGTTCGTCACCAAGGGGTTGCTGGCGGTGCGCCGTCGCGCCAATCCGGGTCTCGCGGCACTGTCGCAATGTGCCCGCATCGACGTGCCGGTTGCGCCCTATCATCTGGGCTTCCTGCTGGGGCCGAGGATCAATGCGGGCGGCCGCATCGGCGATGCCGCGCTGGGCGCACGACTGCTGTCGCTCGACGATCCGGCGGAAGCAGAGCTGATCGCTGTCGAGCTCGACGATCTCAACAAGCAGCGCCAGGCCATCGAGACGGCGATGCTGGAGGAAGCCGTCGCGGAGGCGGACGCCGAGATCGGTGCGGGCGAGGGACCTGCCGTCATCGTCACCGCGAGCGAGCGCTGGCATCCCGGCATCGTTGGCCTGATTGCCGCCCGCCTGAAAGAGCGCTTCCGCCGTCCGGCCTTCACGGTAGCGCTGATGCCCAATGGCATGGGCACTGGTTCCGGCCGTTCGGTTTCCGGCGTCGATCTCGGCGCGCTCGTGCGCGGCGCTGTCGAGAACGGCATTCTGGTCAAGGGCGGCGGTCACGCCATGGCCGCAGGCCTCACCATTGATCCCGCGCGCTTCGGTGAATTCCGGGCGTTCCTGGAAGCCGGCGCCGCCGAGGCTTCTCGCCGGGCCCGACAGGCCGACCAGTTGCTGATAGACGGAGCGCTCACCGCCCGTGCGGCGACCCCCGACTTCATCGACATGGTGGAGAAGGCCGGGCCCTTCGGCGCCGGTCATGCCGAGCCAGTCTTCGCGCTTCCGGCGCATGTCGTCGGCTACGCCGACACCGTCGGCAACGGCCATGTCCGGGTGACGCTTTCCGGGGGCGACCAAAACATCAAGGCGATCGCCTTCCGCGCCGCCGATAGTGACCTCGGTCGGATGCTGCTGGGGTCGCGCGGTCGCCCGCTGCATGTCGCCGGCTCCCTGTCGATCGATCATTGGCAGGGCAGGCGGCAGTCGAGCTTGCGGATTCTTGACGTCGCGCAGCCGCAACCGCTGCGCTAGCACTCGAGATTCGCGGGGCGTTGCCTTCCGCCGACGCCGCGTTAGCTCCCTTCTTGTCCGGTATCAGCAGCCTTCCGGTGTGCCGAGCGCGGTTGCAATTTTTTCCTGAGACTGTTGAACTAATTCCGTAGGAATTGAATCGCCGAATGATCGCTCGTCATGCGAGTGTATCGATGGAAGGCGGTCGTGCCGGAGCGGAAGGCGCCCGGACGGACCTACATGACGTCCCGCAGACCTGGAATTCGCCCTGAAGTCCTTACCAGGCCACCGACCCGGAATGCGCATGAGCAAAAAAGAGTGGCAGAACAAGGTCGTAGAACTGCGCGGGCGAAGGAACTTGTTTTAAGATTTTAGCTATGGTGAAATAATTCAACCCGGAATGGCGGGGAGGCCGGCATGAGCAGCGAGCCCTTGAAGGTAGGATTGAAGATCAGAGATGCGCGCAAGCAGCGCCGGCTGACATTGCAGCGGGTCGCGGAGGCGACCGGTCTCTCGATCGGCTTCTTGAGCCAGGTCGAGCGCGATATCACAACCCCGTCGCTGTCGTCCCTGGTGACGATCGCCAAGGCCCTGGATCTTCCCGTCAGTTCTTTTCTGCACCAGCCGGATATCCCCAATGCGGTGTCGCGGCGTGATGGCAGGGTGACCTACGGCATCAATCCGGCCTGGATTTCCTATGAGCGGCTTTCGACGACGTTCCCGGGCCAGATGCTCAACGCCGTCAAGATGAACGTGCCGCCGCGCTATCTGTCTGAGACGACGTCGCACGAAGGCGAGGAGATCGTCTACGTGCTGGCGGGAACCATCCGCTACGTCATCGACGAGGTCATCTACGAATTGCATGCGGGGGACACCCTGCATTTCTCGGCCCATCGTCCGCACCGCGTCCAGAACGCAACGGATCATGTCGCCGAGGTTCTTTCTGTCGGGACACAGCAGCTCTTCTCGGATTCTCCCCGCCATCGCGGCCCCTCGCACGGCAGCGGTGCGGAGTTCCGCAAGAACCAGGACAAGAGCCCGGAAAAGACTGCGGTGCCCGGCGTATCCGAGGGTGAAACGAGGTAATATGATGAAGAAGTTGCGTGCATCGCTGCTTTTGGCGGCTCTTTCCGTCCCCGCCCTCATGACGGCGGCGGCTCACGCGGAGACGGTGCTGCGTCTCGACGAGGCGCCGATCGGCGAGCTCGATCCGGCCAAGGCGACCGACTACGCCGACTCGATCCTGATGTTCAACGTCTACGACACGCTGGTGGCGCCTACCGCCGGCAAGCCCGGCACGCAGCCGCTGCTCGCGTCGAGCTGGACGGTCGACGGCAACGCCTACACCTTCACGCTGCGCGATGACGTCAAGTTCCATTCCGGCAATCCGCTGACGGCGGAAGACGTGGTCTATTCGTTCGATCGCATGATCGCGCTCGGCCAGGGCTTCTCGCACCTCTTCGTCGATAGCGTCGAGAAGGTCGAGGCCGTCGACGGCAAGACGGTGAAGTTCACGCTGAAGGGGCCCTACGCGCCCTTCCTGTCGGCGCTCGTCCGCCTGCCGGTCGTTGATTCCAAGCTCGCCCGGCAGCATCAGGCGGATGGAAAGTATGGTGCGTTCGGCGATTATTCCGAGGCATGGCTCTCCGCCAACGACGCCGGCTCGGGCGCCTATGCGGTGGTGAAGCAGAACCCGCAGGAAGAGACCGACCTGGTCAAGTTCAAGGACTACTTCCTCGGCGCCACGCCGAAGTCCCCGGACAAGGTCCGCTTCCGCTATGGCCTCGAGGCCTCGACGGTGCGCGCGCTGCTCTCGAAGGGCGAGCACGACATCGGGTCGCAGTGGTTGCCGCCAGAGGTCGCTAAGTCGTTGGCCGCCGACGACAAGATGCAGCTTCTGACCGAGGTCGGCACCAACGTCTTCTACATCAAGCTGAACACGGCGAAGCCGCCGCTCGACGACGTGCATTGCCGCCTGGCGCTGACCTACGCGTTCGACTACGCGACCGCCGCCAAGATGGT
>JAFKJZ010000071.1 GCA_017305815.1 Hyphomicrobiales bacterium | reverse complement strand
GGCGGCGAGCGGCGCCAAGGAGAGCTACGAACTCTTCATCGGCGACGACGAGAGCTACCGTTTCGGCCCCGCGAGCAACTAGAAACCGGGCCTCCGCGACGGCAGGATTCGGCCATTCGTCGCGAAACAATTGACAAGTCCATGCAAAAGCTCGTATTTGCGTGCATCTTTCATCGATGGTGACGGGCTTCTTGCCGTCCCGTCGGGCTTTGGGCCCCTTTTCAAAACATGACCTTCTCTACGCTCGGACTGAGCCCCAAAGTGTTGGCTGCCGTTGAGGCAAGCGGATACACCACGCCGACGCCGATCCAGGCCGAAGCCATCCCGCATGTGCTTTCGCGGCGCGACGTCCTGGGCATCGCCCAGACCGGCACGGGCAAGACGGCATCCTTCACGCTGCCGATGATCACGTTGCTGGAGCAGGGCCGCGCCCGTGCGCGCATGCCCCGCACGCTGATCCTCGAGCCGACCCGCGAACTGGCAGCGCAGGTCGAGGAAAACTTCAACAAGTACGGTCAGAACCACAAGCTGAACGTCGCCCTGCTGATCGGCGGCGTTTCGTTCGGCGACCAGGAAAAGAAACTGGATCGCGGCGTCGACGTCCTGATCGCCACCCCCGGCCGCCTGCTCGACCATTGCGAGCGCGGCAAGCTGCTGATGACCGGCGTCGAGATCCTGGTGATCGACGAAGCCGACCGCATGCTGGACATGGGCTTCATCCCCGATATCGAGCGCATCGCCAAGCTGATCCCGTTCACGCGCCAGACGCTGTTCTTCTCGGCCACCATGCCGTCTGAAATCCAGCGCCTCGCCGACACCTTCCTGTCGAACCCGGTCCGCATCGAGGTCGCCAAGCCCGCCACCACGGCCAAGACGGTGACGCAGCGCTTCGTCCACACGGGGCGCGAATCCTTCGACAAGCGCGAGACGCTGCGCGAGCTGATCCGCGGCGCCGTCGACCTCAAGAACGCGATCATCTTCTGCAACCGCAAGCGTGACGTCGCGATCCTCGCCCGCTCGCTCGAGAAGCACGGCTTCTCCGTCGGCGCGCTGCATGGCGACATGGACCAGCGGGCCCGCATGGCGACGCTGGACGCGTTCAAGAACAACCGCCTGACGCTGCTGGTCGCCAGCGACGTCGCGGCGCGCGGCCTCGATATCCCGGATGTCAGCCACGTCTTCAACTACGATATCCCGACCCATGCGGACGACTATGTCCACCGCATCGGCCGCACTGGCCGCGCCGGCCGCTCCGGTGCCGCTTTCACGCTGGTTGCCCCTTCCGACCAGAAGTACCTGGCCGCGATCGAGAAGCTGACCGGCGATGGCGTCGAGTGGATCGGCGAGCCGGCGACGGCAGACGATTCCGCTCCCGCCGCCCGCCGTGGCCGCGGCAGCAAGGGCGACGAGACGTCGCGTGGCGGCGAGCGCAAGCCGCGCGCCCCGCGCTCGGGCCGCAAGCCGGAAAAGGTTGCCGACGAAGCCGCCGAGAGCGCGCCCGTCGCCGCCGAGCCGGTCGAGGCCGAGGCCCGGCAGCCGAAGGCCGAGCCGGCGCCGCGCCGCCAGCAGGATGCGCCCCGCCGCGACCGCGACCGCCCTGCCCGCCAGGATCGCCGTGACCGCAACGAGCCGGACGACAAGGTCATCGGCCTCGGCGATCACGTGCCGCAGTTCCTGCTGCGCCCGGTGCGTATCCCGTCCTCTTCCTCGTCCTGATCGGATGCGGATGCCGCAAGCGGCATCCCGCCATGTCGCCGCCTCGAGCGGCATGGCCTGTGCGGAGCGCGCCTATCGGCGCCCCGCCACACCGGCCGATGGCGGCCACCTCTCCCAAACCTGAACAAATCATCGGATCGACGCGCGAGCGCCCGGCCTTCAGGCGCGCGAAAGCGACGCCGCGCGCCCGCCAGGGGCGCAGCCTCAACCGGTCGCGCGTTTTCGCGCGCCGGAGACGGATTGCGAAGAAGCCTAGAGGCGGGGGACGGCCCAGGCGACCATTTCGCCCAGGATCTGGTCCAGCCCGGCATTGAGGCCGGCAACGGCGGCCGGGGCCGAATCCTCGGCGACCGGCACAGAAGCCGTGAACAGCTTCGCCTCGACCACCTTGCCTGTGCGGTCGTTCATGATCTGCGCGAAGATCTCGATCTCGGCGGAGCGGCTCGTCGGCGTCACGTTGAACGCGAAAGTGCGGATATTGGTCAGGAGCTGGTAGTCGATCGACAACCCCTCGCCCGGCCGGCCGATGGCCCGGACGCCCTTCGACTTCTCGAAGGCCTGGATAACGCGGCTCTGCACGAGGCGCGGCAGCGTGTCGGGATACTGCGCGTTCGGATAGTAGGCGACGAGCGACCCGCGCGTGACGACGATGCGCTGGCTCGCCAGCGTCTGCAGCGCGAACGGCTCCGGCACCAGCACCTGCGCCGAAGCGCGGCGCTTGACCGACGGCGCCGACTCCACCCCGACGAGGTCATAGGTCACCGGCGGCGGCGAGGTCAGCAGCTTGCTGACGCAGCCCGAAAGCAGCGTCGCGGCGAGGATCGCCGATACCAGCCCCACCGGCAGGGATCGACCTACGGAACGCATGGCTTGCCGTGCCCCAGACATCGTCATTTCCGGTTGTAGTCCTGTACGCTCGGATTGCCAAAGATGAAGCGCTGCGGATTGCTCTGGATCGAGTTCAGCGTCCGGTCGAACTGCGTCGTCGTGCGGCGGAGCTGGTCAACCAGGCCATCGACGTTGCGCAGGCCCGGGCCGGTGAAATTCGCGAGGTTGCTGGCGATCTGGCCGGCCTTGCCGGAGAACGCCTCGGCGACCTTGCGGATCGCGGCTGCGGCGGCGGTCGCCTCGGCGAAGAAGTTCTTGCCGTTCGGGTCGGTGACGAGGTCCTGCACCTTGCCGAGGATGCCATCGATGCGGGTCGAGGCGGCGTTCAGCTTCTGCACCATGTCGCGCGTGTTGTTGACGATCAGGTCGATGTCGCCCTGCTTCGCCTTCACGCCGGCGACAAAGTCCTTGGCGTCCGAGACGGTCTTGCCGGCGTCGGCGACAATCTTGTTGACGTCGACGGTGGCGTTCTGGACGCGGCGGGCGACCGTCGCGATGTCGTTGATCGTGCTCTTGACCGCCTCGACCTGGATCGCGGCGATGATCTGCTGCGCGCCGTCCAGCGCCTTTTCGAGCTGCTCGGAGATCTGCCGTACATTGCCGATGATCTCGGGGAAGGCGTCCGAGGAGGCGGACAGCTTTTCCGTGACCTTGTCGATGTTGGCGAGCGTGTCGGCGACCTTGGTCGGGTCGATGGCCGAGATGATCTTGTCGGCCTTGCCGACGACGCCGGCCAGGCTTTCCGACAGCGAGCCGATCCGCTTGGAGAGGTCGCCGAAATTGTTCATGAACTCCTTCACGCCCTCGGAGTTCTGGGCGAGCGCGTCGGTGAAGGTCTGCACGTTCTTGACCGAGGTCGTCAGCGACGGCTCGGCGGTATCGATGAAACCGTTCACCCGGTCGACGGCCTGGTTGACCTTGGTGACCAGGTCCTGGGCGCTCGAGATCAGGTCCTGCAGGCCCGATCCCTGCGCCAGCAGCGTCGGAATCCCGGGCTGGTCGAGCAGGTTCGGCAGGTTGCCCGAGCCACCCTTGAGCTCGATATAGGCGAGGCCCGTCAGGCCCTGGATGCCCAGCGAAGCCTTGGTGTCGGCCTTGATCGGCTGGTTCGGGTCGACCGAAACCATCGCCTCGACCTGGTTCGGGTTCTCGGCATTGATCCGGAGCGTGTTCACCTCGCCGACCTTGATGCCGTTGAACAGCACCTGGCTGCCCGAGGCGAGGCCGGCGACGGAACCCGGTATGAGGATGCGCAGCGGCTTGCGGATGCCGCTCTCGTCATAGCGCGCCAGCCAGTAGATGAAGACGAAACAGGCGACGATCACGCCCAGCGTGAACAGTCCGATCGTCGCATAGTTGGCGCGCGTTTCCATTAAGCTTCGTTCTCCACGCGACGCGCCCGCACGCCACGGAAATACTTCTGAACCCAGGGATCGTCGAAATCCAGCATATCCTGCATGGTTCCCTCGACCAGAACATGACGATTGCCCAATACCGCGATTCGGTCGCAGACCGTATGCAGGCTGTCGAGATCATGCGTCACCATGAACACGGTCAGCCCCAGAGTATCGCGCAACGTGGCAATCAGTTGATCGAATTCGTCGGCGCCGATCGGATCGAGGCCGGAAGTCGGCTCGTCGAGGAAGACGATGTCGGGATCGAGCGCGAGCGCGCGCGCCAGGCTGGCGCGCTTGATCATGCCGCCCGAAAGCTCGGACGGCATGCGGTCGGCCGCCTCCGGCGCGAGGCCGACCAGGTCGATCTTGACCCGGGCGAGTTCAGTCATCAGGCGCGGCGACAGCTTCAGATGCTCGCGCATCGGAAATTCGATGTTCTGCAGCACGGTCAGCGACGAGAACAGCGCCCCCTGCTGGAACAGCACGCCGAGCCGCCGGTCGATCGAGGCGCGGGTGTCGGAATCGGCGTCGTCATAGTCGGTGCCGAGGATCTCGACGGAGCCGGCGCGCTTCGCCTGCAGGCCGAGGATCGTCCGCAGCAACACCGACTTGCCGGTGCCCGAGGCGCCGACGACGCCGAGGATCTCGCCGCGATAGACGTCGATATCCAGGTTCTCGAGAATCAGCCGGTCGCCAAAGCCGACGGTGATGCCCCGCCCGCTAATGACGGCTTCCTTCTGGCTGCCATGGTCGTTCAAGGCCTGCACCATGTCAGTAGTTCACCGCGGCGAAGTAGAGTGCGAACAGGCCGTCGACCAGGATGACCGTGAAGATCGACTTCACCACGGCCGCCGTCGTGTGCTGGCCGAGCGAGGCGGCGCTGCCGCGCACGCTCAGTCCCTCGGAAGCGGCGATGATGCCGATGATCAGCGCCATGAACGGCGCCTTGATCAGGCCGACGAACAGCGTGTTGAGCGCCACGGCATCGCGGACGCGATCGATGAAGGCTTCCGGCGCCAGCCCGATATAGGCCCAGCTCACCAGCCCCGCGCCGAACAGCGCCGCCATATCGGCGAGGAAGACCAGCAGCGGCAGGACGATCACGAGCGCCACGATGCGCGGCATGATCAGCACTTCGACGGGATCGACGCCGATGACGTTCAGCGCGTCGATCTCCTCACGCATCTTCATCGAGCCGATTTCGGCCGTGATGGCGCTGCCCGAGCGGCCGGCGATCATGATCGCGGTCAGGAGCACGCCGATTTCGCGCAGGACCAGGATGCCGACGAGGTCGACGGCGTAGATCTCGGCGCCGAAGGCGCGAAGCTGGAAGGCGCTCTGCTGCGCGATGATCGCGCCGATCAGGAGCGACATCAGCGCGATGATCGGCACGGCGCGCAGGCCGGTGCGATCGATATGGAAGACGATCGAGGTGAGGCGGAACCGCGCCGGGTCGGCCACCGCGCGGACAAGGCCGCGCGTGACGCCGCCCAGGATGTTGAGGCCCGCGAGGAAGTCCTGCCAGGAGAAGTACATCGTCCGGCCGATCGCCTCGACCAGCTCCTGCGCGACACCGATTTCCGGCGGCGGCGGCGGCACTTCGCGCTCGGTCGGATTGAGCGCCTCCAGCAGACGCTGCGCATTCTCGGAAGCGCCTTCGACAGAAACGCTGCTCTGCTTGGCGCTCAAGCCGCGCTGCAGGCGCGTCAGCAACCAGGCGCCGGCCGTATCGATATGGTCGATGCCGGAAAGATCGAGGACGGCAGCGCCGGACACGTCGGCGATGGCCTTGTCGATCGAGGGCTCGAGGTCGCCCACGGTGCGCACGGTCCAAGGGCCGACGGCCCGCAAGCGGGTCACACCGTCGACATCCGAGAAGTCCAGTTGCGCCGCTGTTGCCGTTGCCACGACCGCTCCGCGTTCGAAGCTGCATTCCGGAAGCGGAGCACGGGAGCGGCCCTTGTGGCGCCGCCGGGCGCCTCCTAAGCTCCCTCACCTCGAAGGTGATCGCACGAGCGACGAAGCTCGGGCAAGCCCTTGGCCGGAAAGGATGACGGGATGGAGATCGCAACACCCTACCTGTTGTTTTTGGGTGACGTTCCGGACGCCCTGGCGGCGAAGACGGCGCTCGGAATCGTCGACTGGCGGCCGGAATGGTGCCTCGGCCAGTTGCGACTCGCCGGCTGCAAGGCCGATGCGAAAATCCCCGACATGACGGTCGCCGAAGCGAAGGCCGCCGGCGTGCGCACGATGATCGTCGGCGCCGTCAATGCCGGGGGCGTGCTGCCTGAGCATTGGATCGCGTCGATCGTCGAGGCCCTCGACGCCGGCTTCGACGTCGCCTCCGGCCTCCATTCGCGGCTTGGCGACCAGCCGGCGATTCGCGCCGCGGCCCAGCGTTCGGGCGGCAAGCTGCACGACGTCCGCCATTCGACCCAGCGCTTCGCCACCGGCAAGGGCACGAAGCGCGACGGGCTGCGCCTGCTCACCGTCGGCACGGATTGCTCGGTCGGCAAGAAATACACCGCCCTCGCCCTGGAACGCGGCATGCGTGCCGCCGGCTTCGACGCCGATTTCCGCGCCACCGGCCAGACCGGCGTGTTCATCTCCGGCCGCGGGGTCGCGATCGACGCCGTCGTCGCCGATTTCATCTCCGGCGCCGTCGAATGGCTGTCGCCGGCGGCCGATGCCGGCCACTGGGACCTGATCGAGGGACAGGGTTCGCTGTTTCACCCCTCCTTCGCCGGGGTGACGCTGGGTCTGCTGCATGGCGCCCAGCCGGACGCCTTCGTCGTCTGCCACGAGCCGACGCGCACCACGATGCGCGGCGTCGCCCATCCGCTGCCGACGATCCGCGAGGTGATCGACCTCACCGTCGCCTGCGGCCGGCTCACAAACCCGGCGATCCGCTGCGTCGGCATCGCCATCAACACGGAGGCGCTCGACGACGAGGCCGCCCGCAAAGCGCTGGATGCAGCGGCGGCGGAACATGGCATTCCCGCCGTCGACCCGATCCGCACCGGCGTGCAGCCGATCGTCGACCGCATCGCGCAGGACTTCCCGAGACCATGACCTTCCCCTTCTCCGTCGACGTCGAGAGCTGGCCGATCGCCGGCAGCTTCGTCATCTCGCGCGGCGCCCGCACCGAGGCCCATGTCGTCGTCGTCACGCTCGGCGATGGGCAGGCTACCGGACGCGGCGAGTGCGTTCCCTATGCGCGCTATGGCGAGACCATCGACGGAGTCGTCGGCAGCATCCGTACGGCGCTCGACGGTTTCTCCGCCCCGCCGGACCGCGAGGCGCTGCGCGCTGCGATGCCGCCGGGCGCCGCCCGAAACGCCGTCGATTGCGCGCTCTGGGATCTCGAGGCGAAGACGAGCGGCGTCCCGGTCGCGGCAAGGCTCGGGCTCACCGCGCCGCGCGCTCTGGTCACCGCCTATACGCTCAGCCTCGGAACGCCCGACAGCATGGAAGAGGCGGCGCGGATCGCCGCCCACCGCCCTCTCCTCAAGGTGAAGCTCGGCGGCGACGGCGACCGCGAGCGGATCGCCGCCGTGCGGCGCGGCGCGCCGGAGAGCCGGATCATCGTCGACGCCAACGAAGCGTGGTCGCCGGAAAACTTCGACGCCAACATGGGCGCCTGCGTGGCGGCCGGTGTCGAATTGATCGAACAACCGCTGCCGGCCGGCGGCGACGAACTGCTACGCCATGCCGACCGCCCGGTGCCGGTCTGCGCGGACGAGAGCCTGCATGTCGCCGACGATCTCGGCCGCCTCGCCGGCAGCTATGACGCGATCAACATCAAGCTCGACAAGACCGGCGGCCTGACCGAGGCGCTGCACCTACGCGCCGCCGCCGAGACGCACGGGTTCGCGCTGATGGTCGGCTGCATGGTCGGCACGTCGCTCGCCATGGCGCCGGCGGTGCTGCTCGCTCAGGACGCCGCCTTCGTCGACCTGGACGGGCCGCTGCTTCTGGCGCGCGACCGTTCGCCGGGCCTCGTCTACGAGGGAAGCCTCGTCAGCCCGCCCGCTCCGGCGCTGTGGGGCTGACCCGACGCCCCTTCGGCAGCATCAGAACCACCACGGCGACCACGCCGGCGATCGTCATCACGGGGAAAGCCGCTGCGCCCAGATGGCCGTAGAGCGGCCCCGCCAGCAGCGTGGCGAGCGCCAGCGCCAGGCCGGAGCCGGTCTGCCAGATGCCCTGCGCCGAGGCCGTCATCTCCTCCGGCACGTCGCGCGCGACCGCGAGTTGCATGCCGGCATAAACGGCGGCGAAAGTCAGCGCGTGCAGCATCTGCAGCGCCAGCGAGGTCCAGAGATTGGTCGCCAGCGGGAACAGCGACCACCGCACGATCGCGGCGATGGCGCCGAACAGAATCAGCCGCTCGGGCGCTACCTTGCGCAGCGCCCGGCCGGAAATGAAGCCGAGCTTCTCCCAGTGGATCGTGCCGAAACTGTAGAAGACGGCATGGGTCGCGGTGATCAGGGAGGCCGAGATGATGACGACAAGGAAGCTGCGGCTGGTCAGGATCGAACGCGCCGAGACGACCTCCGGCTTCGCAGCGTCGTCGGCCGCCCGGATCTCGGGCGGCGTGACCGGCAGCAGGAAGGCGGAAAGCGTCGCGACGACATAGCTGCCGATCAGCAGCGGCGAAAGCACGCCGTTGCCGAAATGGCCGATGATGACGCCGCCGACCAGGCTGACGACGATGAAGCTGATCGAGCCCCAGACCCGCATCTTGCCGTAGTCTAGCCCGAAGCGGCGCACGCCGGTCAGCGCCAGGGCGTCGATCGCCGGCATGGTCATGCCGAGCGTCGCGGTCGCCAGGCCGGTCAGGATCAGGATCGGCCAATAGCCGCTGACGAGCGTCGCCGGGATGAACAGCAGCAGTCCGAGCAACGCGAACAGGATGATGGCGAAGCGGCGATTCGGCGCGCGGTCGGCGAAGGCGCTGCCAAGCGGCATGAACACGAGGCGCGCCGCGAGCGGAAACGCCAGGCAGACGCCGATCTGCTCCGGCGTCAGGCCGCGCAGGTGGAGCCAGACCGGAAAGAACGGCGTCACCAGGCCGCCGACGACGAAGAAGCCCGTGTAGAAGAGCGAGATGCGGGGGCCGAAATGGCGCGGCGCGGCAACCATGGATGCCTGTGGAGCTGAAAACCGCAGCAGGGGTTCGCGGCGGAAGATTGGGGGAGCGGACCGGGGCGCCGGCGGACCGGCGCCTACCGGCGCGGGAGAGTGCCTATCACGCCGCGAGCGCGCGCTCCAGAACCACCGGATCGATATTGCCGCCGGAAAGCAGGATCACCACCGTCTTTCCGCGCGCGTCGATCCGCCCCGAGAGAAGGCCTGCCAGCGCCACCGCCCCACCCGGCTCGACCACGAGCTTCAGCGTGCGGAAGGCAAACGCCACGGCGGCCAGCGCCTCGGCGTCAGAGACGGCGATCGCATGCGCGCCGGTGGCGCTGTTGATGGCGAAGCCGATCGCCCCCGGCTGCGGCGCCATCAGCGCGTCGCAGACCGAGCCGTCGGTGCGCGGATTGCGCTGGATCGCGCCCGCCGCGAGCGAGC
>JAFKJZ010000070.1 GCA_017305815.1 Hyphomicrobiales bacterium | reverse complement strand
CGGCGGCCTAGATCGGCCGGTTGCCGGCCACCTTGACCCAGATGGCGCGCGTGCCGCCGAAGAGCGCGATCGTGTTGGCCTCGTCGGCGAGGCGTCCGGTGTCGGAGGCGATCTCGGCCGAATCGAGCTTCACCAGCGCGAAGGGATCGTCGCTCTGGCCGAGCACGGTCTTCGCGAAGGCGGCGGCGCGCTCGGAGATGAGGCCGGTGTCGCTGCCATGCAGCAGCACCACGCGGATGCCGGGATCCGGCCGGCTTAGGAACCGGTCGGCATCCTGGGGCTTGATCTGGACCATTCGTCTGGCCGGCGCCGGGCCTAGCTCGACTTGCCGGTCGCCAGCGCCGCTGCCAGGCGCAGCTGGATATCGTCGGCGACGGACTGGGCGGCGCGGTTCTGCGCGTCGATCTGGGCCCGCTGGTTGGCGAAGGCCTGGTTCGAGCGGTCATAGGAGGCGACGCCGCGATTGATCGAGCGGAGAATGACCTTGCCGGTGGCAATTTCCTTCAGCTGGTAGGCGACGGTGACCGTCACCGAATAGGCCGGCGCCGTCTCGTCGCGTTCGAAGCCGAGGCGCGCGTCGGCCGAGGTGACCCGCATGGTCAGTTCGTAGCGCGGCGGGGCGGGGTTGCCGCCACCCGTGAAGCCGAAGATCAGGTTGTTGCGGACTTCCTGGCCGACGCGGTCGCTGACATCCTCGACCTGGATGGCGGAGAGGTCAGCGGCGACGTTGGGGCCGCTGGCGATAGGCATGTAGATTGGCTGGACCGTGCAGCCGGCCGCCAGTACGCCGAGCGCGAGGGCGGCAAGGCCGCCCCGCACAAGCCGCGTCAGGCCGCTGCCCGAGGGGCGCGCCAAATCCAGTCCGCGATCAGACGACGACATTGACGATCCTCTTCGGCACGATGACGATCTTGCGGGGCGTACGGCCCTCCAGCGCCTTGACGACGCCGTCGAGCGCCAGCGCGGCCGCTTCGATGTCAGTTTCCGACGCCGTCGCCGAGATTGTCAATTCGGCGCGTTTCTTGCCGTTGATCTGGATCGGCAGGACGATCTCGTCCTCGACCAGCAGCGCCGCGTCGACGGTCGGCCAGGGCGACTGCGCGGCCAGACCATCGCGACCGAGCGCGACCCAGAGCTCTTCGGCGAGGTGCGGGATCATCGGGCCGATGGCGGCGACGAGGAACTCCGCCGCTTCGCGGAGCGCGTAGGCAAGGTCCGCCGGCAGCTTGTCGCCGGCCTTGCGGGCGGCGCCGATCGCATCGCCGAAGACGTTGGCGAAGCAGTGGATGCGGGCGACGGCGACGTTGAAGCGCAGCCGGTCGATGTCGTCCTCGACATTCGCGGCCAGCTTGTGGCTGGCGCGCCGCAGCGCATTGGCCTCGGCGCCGAAGGTCTCCGGCCGGGCCTGGCCCGCCTCGGAAAGCTCGACCGCGTCGCCGACCAGGCGCCAGATGCGCTGGGTGAAGCGCCAGGCGCCCTCGATGCCGGCTTCCGTCCATTCGCTGTCGCGCTCGGGCGGCGTGTCGGAGAGCATGAACCAGCGGGCGCAGTCGACGCCGTAGGTCTCGGCCACCACTTCCGGCGGCACGACGTTCTTCTTCGACTTCGACATCTTCTCCGGCGGGCCGACCGTCACCGGCTCATCGGTGCCGACCTTGACTGCCGTGCCGTCGGCGCGCTTCTCGACCTCTTCGGGGAACAGCCACTTGCCGTTCTGGTCCTTGTAGGTCTCGTGCACGATCATGCCCTGGGTGAACAGGCCCGCGAAGGGCTCCGTCACCGAGACACGGCCGGTGCGCTCGAGCGCGCGGGTGAAGAAGCGCGAATAGAGAAGGTGCAGGATCGCGTGCTCGATGCCGCCGATATACTGGTCGACCGGCAGCCAGTGATCGACCGCGTCCTTCGAGAGCGGCGCCTCGCCGGGCGCGCTGGCGAAGCGGGCGAAATACCAGGACGAGTCGACGAAGGTGTCCATCGTGTCCGTCTCGCGGACCGCCGGCTCGCCGCAGTGCGGGCACTTGACGTGCTTCCAGGTCGGGTGACGGTCGAGCGGGTTGCCGGGCTGGTCGAAGGTGACGTCTTCCGGCAGCCTGACCGGCAGGTCCTGCTTCGGCACCGCGACCGGGCCGCAGCTCGGGCAATGGATGATCGGGATCGGGCAGCCCCAGTAGCGCTGGCGCGAGATGCCCCAGTCGCGCAGGCGGAAGTTCACCTGGCGCTTGGCCTGCGGCGCGTTGCCCAGAACCTGGCCTTCCAGGCGCAGCGCCACCGCTTCCTTCGCCTCGGGGATGGTCATGCCGTTCATGAAATCGGAACGGAACAGCGTGCCGTCATCGGTATAGGCGACGTCGCCGACCTCGAAGGAGAGCGCGTCGGCGCCTTCCGGCAGCACCACGGCCTTGACCGGGAGATCGTATTTGCGGGCGAAGTCGAGGTCGCGCTGATCATGCGCCGGGCAGCCGAAGACGGCGCCGGTGCCATAATCCATCAGGATGAAGTTGGCGACGTAGACGGGCAGGTACCAGCCCGGCACCAGCGGGTGCTTGGCGCGGATTCCGGTATCGAAGCCCTTCTTCTCCTGCGTCTCGATCGCTTCGGCCGAGGTGCCGGTGCGGCCGCATTCGACGATGAAGTCGGCGAGCGCCGGATTGCTCTCGGCGAGCTTGGCGGCGAGCGGATGGTTGGCGGCGATGGCGACGAAGGAGGCGCCATAGAGCGTGTCCGGACGGGTCGTGTAGACCTCGATCTCGGTCTCGCCCTGCGGGGCGGAAATGGCGTCGAGGCCGAAGCGGACCATCAGGCCCTCGGAGCGGCCGATCCAGTTCTTCTGCATCAGCCGGACCTTGTCCGGCCAGCGGTCGAGACCGTCCAGCGCGCCGAGCAGCTCCTCGGCGAAATCGGTGATCTTGAAGAACCACTGCGACAGCTTGCGCCGCTCGACCAGCGCGCCGGAGCGCCAGCCGCGACCGTCGATCACCTGCTCATTGGCGAGCACGGTGTTGTCGATCGGGTCCCAGTTGACCTCGCTCTCCTTGCGATAGACGAGGCCGGCGGCATGCAGGTCGGTGAAGATGCGCTGCTGCTCGGCATAATAGGAGGGATCGCAGGTGGCGATCTCGCGGCTCCAGTCGAGCGAGAGGCCGAGCAGCTTCAGCTGGCCCTTCATCGTCTCGATGTTCTCGTAAGTCCAGATCTTCGGATGGCTGTTGCGCTCGATGGCGGCGTTCTCGGCCGGCAGGCCGAAGGCGTCCCAGCCCATCGGATGCAGGACGTTGAAGCCCTTCTTCCGCTTGAAGCGGGCCACCACGTCGCCCATCACATAGTTGCGGCCATGGCCGATATGGATGCGCCCCGACGGATAGGGGAACATTTCCAGCACATAGTATTTCGGACGCGGGTCGTCGTTCTTCGTCTCGAAAATGCCCTGCTCGGCCCAGGCACGCTGCCAGCGCGGTTCGGCGTCACGAGGGTTGTAGCGTTCTGTGGCCATGGTCCGTCGTCGAAAGGAGTGGGAAAAGGGCGGCTTCACGCCGCCGGAGCAGGGTGCGACCTTCACCAGAAACACGCCGCCCGGTCAACCGCTATCGCTGCCGCAGGCCGATCCGGGGCGGTCGGCGGGCCTCTGCGCGCCGCCGTTCGGTTGAGCGCGGCGGTCCAGCATGCTAGGCGCAGCATCAGCTCCGGTCTGAACGTCGTTTCCCTGAAGCGAGGCCCGACCCAGCATCCGTTTCGCCCTTGCGCGCGAACCCTAATCTTGCTCGAAACGCTCCAGTCCGGAGGCGACATGCCCGATCCAGCGCCCGATACCGTCCAGTCCCGTCTTGCCTCCGTCCTCGCCCGCGTCGAGGCGAGGGAAGCGCAGTCCGGTCGCGCTCCAGGATCGGCCCGGCTGATTGCCGTGTCGAAGACGTTCGGCGTCGACGAGATCCGTCCCGTCATCGCCGCCGGCCAGCGCCGCTTCGGCGAGAACCGCGTGCAGGAGGCGCAGGCGAAGTGGCCGCTGCTGCGCGAGATGACCGATGACATAGAGCTGCACCTGATCGGGCCGTTGCAGTCCAACAAGGCGAAGGAAGCGGTTGCGCTGTTCGACGCCATTCATACGGTCGATCGCGACAAGATCGCCGGCGCGCTGGCGGACGAGATCGCGAAGCAGGGCCGCAAGCCGCAGCTCTTCGTGCAGGTGAATACCGGGCTGGAACCGCAGAAGGCCGGCATCGCGCCGCGCGAGGCGGCCGAATTCGTCGAGCGCTGCCGCACCGTGCACGGGCTGGCCATCGGCGGATTGATGTGCATCCCGCCGGCCGGCGAGGCGGCCGGCCCGCACTTCGCCCTGCTCGCCAAGATGGCGGCCGAGATCGGCGTTTCCGAACTTTCCATGGGCATGAGCGGCGACTTCGAGACCGCGATCGCCTTCGGCGCGACGCATGTCCGCGTCGGCGGCGCCATCTTCGGCTCGCGCCCGCCGATCGCATCGACGATGCCGGAAGAGCCCACGGCGGGCTGAACCTTCTGCCGCACCTGAGCCGGGTCTCGCACCTCTCCCACGGGGAGAGGTCGACGGCCGCAGGCCGGCGGGTGAGGGGTTCAGTCCTAACCGGAGAGTCCGCAACCCCTCACCCGGAGCTCCGCTCCGACCTCTCCCCGCGGGAGAGGTGAGGGCGGGCGCCTCAGCCGGTGACCACCGCCGCCATCTTGCCTCGATCGCCGCGGAGGCATGAATCCCTGCTTTCGCAGGGATGACGGCGAGGGTCTGGCTTCGTTCTTCGCGCGTTTCTTGGCGCCGACCTTGTAGCAGGCGCGAGCGCGCCCCCTCTACCGCTCGCGGGAGAGGGTTGGGGTGAGGGTCTTTACAGAACTCCTACCGCACCTCGATCGCCGCGCCGGGCTTCAGTCGGCGCAGGATGTGGCGCATGTCGGCGAGGCGGACCGCGACGCAGCCCTCCGTCGGCAGGAAGCCGGGGCGGGCGAGATGGAAGAAGATGGCGCTGCCTCGGCCCTGGCTGCGGCGGCTCAGGTTCCAGTCGAGGATGACAACAACGTCGTAGAGAGGGTCCGCCCGCCACATCGTCTCGGCGCTCTTCGGATAGGGCATGCGGACCGGCCGGTTGTAGTTGCGGTCGCCGACGGCGTCGCACCAGCCGTCGAGCGGCCGCGACGGGCGCAGCGGCAGGCGGGTCGCCGGCCGGCGGATGCGGTCGGCTCGGTAGCGGATGTCGACGATCGCGTAGCGGCCGGCCGGGGTGGCGCCGTCGCCCTCGCGCTTGGCGTGGGTGACGCCGGAGCGGCCAAGCGCGCAGGGGAAGCGGCGGTCGCCAAGACGGAGGATTCCCTTCGTCGGCGCGCCGGGGCGGGCGTGAACGAAAAGCGTCTGGCGGCTGGCGCCGGGAGCGGGGCGGAGGGATTTCTGCATCCAGGCTTTCCCGAGGCGAAGGCCGGCTTAACCGGCGAAACGGGGCGCTTCTTGCATCGCGCCATGATTGGGGTCTAAACCTTACGCCAGCGATTCAGAAGAAGCTTCGGGTCTTCTCTCGAAATCCGAAGAACCGTCAGGGGCAAGAGCCATGGCCGCACGGCGAATTCTGGTTGTTGATGACGATGATCTGCTGCGCGAAAGCCTTGTGGAGCAATTGTCGCTCTACGAAGAATTCGAGCTGATGGACGAAGCCACGGCCACCAAGGGCGTCCAGCGCGCCCGGGCGGAGCCGACCGACCTTCTCATCATGGATGTGGGCCTGCCCGACATGGACGGCCGCGAGGCGGTGAAGCTGCTGCGCAAGGGCGGCTTCAAGGGTCCGATCATCATGCTGACGGGCCAGGATTCGGAATCCGACACCATTCTGGGCCTCGAGGCCGGCGCCAACGACTATGTGACGAAGCCGTTCCGCTTCGCCGTGCTGCTGGCGCGCATCCGCGCCCAGCTGCGCCAGTTCGAGCAGAGCGAGGACGCCACCTTCTCGATCGGCCGCTACACCTTCCGCCCCAGCGCCAAGCTGATGCTCGACGAGCGCGGGCAGAAGATCCGTCTCACCGAAAAGGAGACGTCGATCCTGAAGTTCCTCTACCGCGCCGGCGAGAAGGTCGTCGGCCGCGACATCCTGCTGCACGAAGTCTGGGGATATAATTCCGGCGTGACGACGCACACGCTGGAAACCCATATCTATCGTCTCAGGCAGAAAATCGAGCGCGAGCCGTCGATTGCGGAACTGCTCGTCACGGAAGCGGGCGGATACAAGCTGGTTCCATGATACAGTTCCGGCGTGGCTGCTTCGTTCGTGGCCCCGGGGCAGGGATAACGGTGTGACGCTTGAACAGGATATCGCACTCCTCTCGACGGTGCCGCTCTTCGCGGAGCTGGCGAACGACCATCTGCGGCTGATCGCCTTCAGCGCCACGCGGCTGGAGTTGCCGGCCGGGCGGGTGCTGTTCCGCGCCGACAGCAAGGCGCTCTCCGGCTTCATCGTGATGTCGGGTGAGATCGAGCTTTCCGAGGGCCATGGCGAGGACCACCACCGGCTCGGCGTCTACGGGCCGGGCACGCTGCTGGGCGAGATGGCGCTGTTCATCGAGACGCGCCGGCCGGCGACGGCGACCGCCGTCGGCGAGGCGCTGGTGATCGAGATCGACCGGACGCTGATGCGCCGCATCCTGACCGAATATCCGGACGTGGCGGCGCGGATGCACACCCGCATCGCCGACCAGCTGATGGAAACCGTCAACGAGCTGGGCGGGCTGGAAGGCCGGCTCGACGCCGTGCGGTTCGCCGCGCCGACCCAGTAGGCCGCTGTTTCCTCAGTCGAGCACCGAGCCGCAGGTCAGGTTCGCCAGCGCGCCGGTCATGGCGCCGGCGCGGTCGGAGGCGACGAAGGCGGCATAGTCGGCCACCTGGTCCAGCCGCGGCAGCCGGCCGAGCAGCGTGTCCTGTTTCGCATGCGTCTCCAGCCAGGCCTCGGTCGTGGTGCCGAAGCGGCGGGTCATGTCGTCGAACAGCCCCTGCGTATAGGAAAGCGGCACCGCGTCGGGAATGGCGTCCGAGCGCAGGCAGATGACGCGGATGCCGCGATGGCCGAGCTCCACCGCGAGCAGGCGCGAAAAGGTCTCGACCGCGCTGCAGGCGACGCCGTGGCCGAGGAAGCCGGGGCTGGTGATGCGCGAGCCCGGCGCCGTCAGCGTCAGGATGACGCCGCCACCCCTTTCGGCCATGTGCGGCGCCACGGCCTTTGCCGTGACGTAGTTGGTGCGGGCATTGGCGTTGATGACGTGCAGGAACTGGTCGACGCCGACATCGGCCATCGGCAGGCCCTGGGTATGCACAACGCTGACCGCATTGAGCGCGATGTCGATGCCGCCCGCGCGTCTGGCGACCCGGCCGGCATGCGCGTCCACGGCGTCCTGGTCCTGCGCGTCGACGACGTCGACGCTGGCCCGGCCGCCTTCGGCGCGGATGTCGGCGGCGACCCGCTCGAGCCGTTCGAGCGTGCGGCCGGCGAGGAAGATCTCGGCCCCCGCGCGGGCGAAGGCGCGGGCGGTGGCCCCGCCGATGGCGCCGCCGCCGCCATAGATGACGGCGATCTTGTCTTTGAGCAGCATGACAGCCTCCCTGGCTGGTAGGGAAAATGCAGGTCTGGAATCGAGTGGTGCGTGCGGCGCGTCGCTACCAGGCCGGGATCTGCCGCTCATAGGCGGCGTCGAGCCGGGTCATGGTGCGCCAGAAGCTCTTCGGCGCCTCGCCGGCGAGGTTGGCCTCGAGAATGCCGAGATGGGTCTGCCATCCGGCCGAAACGCTGACCAGCGCCGCGCGCGACGGCAGGCGGGTATGGGTCAGGCGCAGCAGCACCTTGTCGCCGCTCGGCTCCATCTCGACGCGCACGTCGGATTCGAGCCCCGGCCCGTGCTGCCAGCGGAACCCGAACAGGCGCGGCGGCTCGCAGACGGTGACATGGCCGATGATCCGGCCCTCGTTGCCATGCTCGGCATATTTCGGCGGCGGCAGGTCGCCGGCGTCGGAGAGGTCGCCGTTGCGGATCTCGATGGCGACATGGCCGCCGGCGCGCGGCTCGATCTCGCCGGCACCGAACCAGGTGCGGCGCTTGTCCGGATCGATCCAGTAGCTCCAGAGGCGTTCGATCGGTCCGGGCATCCATCGTTCGATGCGCACGGCGTCCTTGGCGATCAATTGGCCGAACAGGGTTTCGCCGGATACGGCCTGGTCAAGCATGGTCATGACTGGACTCCTTCGCTGTCGTCCCGCTTCGGGTCTGGGTCGGCCCCCGTCCCGTGATCCTTGTCTTTCCGTTTGGCGTCCTCGGCGACGAGCAGGCCCTCGAGCGTGTCGAGGCCGCGCTGCCAGAACCGTTCGTAGTGGCGCATCCATTCCATGCCGGCATGCAGCGGCGCGGCGTCGAGCCGGCAGACATGCGTGCGGCCGGTGACGGTGCGGGCGACGAGGCCGGCCCGCTCCAGCATCTTGAGCTCGCCGACCGTCTGCTCCGATTGCGACAGGCGCGCCACCATCGCCCGCCGCGTCGGATCGGCCAGGGCATGGAAGACGTCGTCGAGGGGGAATGCGCTATGTTCAACCATGTAGTTGAATATAGCGCATCACCGCTGACAGTCAACCGATCGGTATAATGTTTTGGCGCAGGCGGTCCGGGGGGCGGCCCGACCCTTTCACCTCTCCCATGGGGAGAGGTCGGAGCGAAGCCCCGGTGAGGGGTTGTGGGCTATCCGGTGAGGGCTGAACCCCTCACCCGCCGGCCTGCGGCCGTCGACCTCTCCCCCTGGGAGAGGTGAGGGCCGCGCTGCGGCCGCGTCGATAGACTGCGCCGTCTCAGACCGCGAGGCGGGCGATGACCGGGACGTGGTCGGACGGCTTGTTCCAGCCGCGCGCCTCGGTCAGCACCTTGATGCCCTGCAGGCGGGCGCTGAGCGGCGGCGTGACCCAGACATGGTCGAGGCGGCGGCCGCGATTGGAAGTCTCCCAATCCTTGGCCCGGTAGCTCCACCATGTATAGAGCTTCTCGTCCATCGGAACGAACCGGCGCATGGCGTCGATCCAGCCGCCGGCCTCGCGCACCTCTTCCAGCAGCTTCGTCTCGACCGGCGTGTGGCTGACGACGTCGAGCAGCTGCTTGTGCGACCAGACGTCGTGCTCAT
>JAFKJZ010000069.1 GCA_017305815.1 Hyphomicrobiales bacterium | reverse complement strand
CGATCGTGTTGGAACCGGTCATGTCGGAGACCGGCACGACCAGGAGCAGGCCGAGGATCGCCGGCGACATCCACGCGACGAGCACGAGCGAATCGAGCCAGGCGGCGAACAGCAGCGCGACGCCGATCAGGAAATGCCAGCGATGGCGGACGATCAGCGACTTGATCGGCACGCCGCCATCGTCGCGGCGCTGCGGCTTCCAGCCGGAATCGCGGCCGAGCAGGATCGACAGGATGGCGCCCGTATGGACCAGCATCATGATCGGGGCGATGAGCGCCGAGACGATGATCTCGAACACGAAGCTCGCAATGGTGCGGAATCCGCCGACCTTGCGGCGATCGTCGCGCGTGCGCAGGAAGGAGATCAGGCCGAGCAGCTTCGGGCCGAACAGGATCACCATGGTGAGGCCGAACAGGCGCAGGGCGCGCTCGGCGTCGATGACCGGCCAGGTCGGGAAGAGCTGGAACTCCTCGGTGAAATATTCCGGGCGGATGAAATGCGCCTGCAGCGACAGCGCCAGGCCCGCGAGGATCAGCATCAGCCACAGAGGCGAGGCGAGATAGGAGCCGATTCCGGTCAAAAGGTGGATGCGGCTGACCCAGTGCAGACCGCGCGCCGGCAACACCAGCGTGTGCTGCAGATTGCCCTGGCACCAGCGCCGGTCGCGCACGGCGAGGTCGATCAGCGAGGGCGGGCTTTCTTCATAGGAGCCGGCGAGGTCCTCGGCGATCCGCACCGTCCAGCCGGCGCGGCGCAGCAGCGCCGCCTCGACGAAATCATGACTGAGGATGTGGCCGCCGAAGGGCGGCTTGCCGGGCAGGTGGGGCAGGCCCGCGGCCTCCATGAAGGCGCGCGTGCGGATGATGGCGTTGTGACCCCAGTAGTTGCCCTCGGAGCCGGTCCAGAAGGCGAGGCCGGCGCCGACGACCGGGCCGTAGACGCGGCCGGCGAACTGCTGCAGCCGGGCGACGATGGTGGTGCCGTTGACGAGGGCCGGGATGGTCTGGATCAGGCCCGCATCGGGGTCTTCCTCCATCCGGCGCGCCAGCTCGACGATCGTCTCCGGGGCGATCAGGCTGTCGGCGTCGAGCACCAGCATGTGGTCGTAGGCGGCGCCCCAGCGGGTGCAGAAATCGGCGACGTTGCCGGACTTGCGGGCGACGTTCTTGCGGCGGCGACGATAATAGATCTTGGCCCGGTCGCCGAGGCGGCCGCGCAGCGCGAGCAGCGCCGCTTCCTCCGCCAGCGCCACGTCGGGATCGGTGGTGTCGGAGAGGATGAACCAGTCGAAGGCGGGTCCCTGGTGCAGTTCGTCGAGCCCGACCGCCATGGCCTCGACCGCGGCGAAGACCCGCGACGGGTCCTCGTTGTAGGTCGGCATCAGCATGGCCGTCCTGCCGCCGAGCGGGCCTGGCGGGGTACGCTTCTGGCGGTATCGCCGGGCCATGACGACGCCATAGCCCGCGATCGCACTGGTGAAGGCGAGCGCGATCCAGCCGAAATTCAGCGCAAACAGCACCAGCACGGCGATCTCGATCGGCGTCAGGCCGCCGACGATCAGCACCTGCTCCATCTCGAAGACGGCGACGGCGGCGAGCAGGAACGCACTGCCGAGGATGCCGATGCGGCGGATCCAGGACGAGCGCGAGCGGCGCGGATCGACGAATTTGCGCCGGTCGCGCCGGCGAAAGCGCCAGAGCGACTGGGTCGGCATGTCCGAAGGCGTCTCCGGCGGCGTGCCGCGCGTCGGATGGGCCGTCGCCTCGTCTCCCGGGACGCGGGAGGCCGGCGGCGGCAGATCCGCCGGCTGGGCCGTTTCCACGGCAGGGAAAGCGATCACGCCGTCCATCGATAGACCCAGGTCTCCGCTGGCCGCTCATCCGGGAACTGCAGCACGACCCTCAACTCCACGAGGGTCGCGTCTTCCGGGTCGAGTTCGAAATTGACGCGCCATCCTTCACCCAGCTTCGGGTTGGGGATCAGCACGACATTGCTGATCTTACCCCTGGATGTGGTGACCGTCGCCTTCGGTTCCTTCGCCGGCTGGCCTTCCAACGCCTGCGGCGGGAAAAAGTCGATCACAAAGCGGCGATTGGGATTGTCGCCATCCGACTGGGCGCGGCCGATGCGGGTGCCGGCCACGACCATGCCGCCCGGCGCATAGGCCGGGTCGCCGCCCCAGGACAGGCGATAGGCGAAGGCGTATTCGGTGCCTGCAGCGATGACGTCCTTCGGCTGCCAGTAGGCGACGATGTTGTCATGCACCTCGGAATTGGTCGGGATCTCGACCAGCGTGACGGCGCCCTGGCCCCAGTCGCCGACCGGCTCGACCCAGAGGCTTGGCCGCGCCTCGTAGGAGGCCTCGAGATCCTCGTAATTGTCGAAGACGCGGTTGCGCTGCATCAGGCCGAAGCCGCGCGGGCCGGCGTCGACGAAGGCGCTGATCTGTAGCGTCGTCGGATTGGAGATCGGCCGCCACAGCCGTTCGCCGCGGCCATTGACCATCAGCAGGCCATCGGAATCGTGCACTTCGGGGCGGAAGTCGTCGACGCCGATGCGGTCGTTCGAGCCGAAGAAATACATGCTGGTGCCCGGCGCCAGGCCGACCTTGGTGAGATCGACGCGCGGGAACAGGGTCGCCTCGACATCCATGGTGGTGGGATAGCCGGGCCGGATCGTGAAGCGATAGGCGCCGGACGCGCTCGGGCTGTCGAGCAGCGCGTGCAGGACGATGGTCTCGCCTTCCTTGATCGGGGTCTCGACCCAGAAGGCGCGGAAGATCGGGAATTCCTCGCCCTCGGGCTCTGCCGTCTTGATGGCGAGGCCGCGCGCGGAGATGCCGTAGACCTGGCCGCGGCCGATCGCGCGGAAATAGCTGGCGCCCTGGAAGACGAGGATTTCGTCGAAATAGTTGGGATTGTTGATCGGGCCGTGTACCCGGATGCCGGCGAAGCCCATGTCGACGTCGGGGATGCCCTTCGGCACCAGCGGGCCGAAATCGAACATGTTGGTCGAGTAGGGCAGGTGCTTGGCCTGGCCTTCCTTGACGATCGCGACCTCGATCGGCTCCTTGTAGTAGAAGCCGGGATGGAAGAGCTGCAGCTTGAACGGCAGGCCGTCATCGGCCCAGACCGAAGCCGACGGCTTGAAGCGGATGTCGCGATACTGGTCGTAGGTCAGGTTCTGCAGCACGTCCGGCAGGCGCGAGGTCGGCGCGGCGAACGGCACCCGCGACAGGCGGCGCGCGATTTCCGCCACGGTCGACCGGGTGAAGGGACCGTCCGTCGCAAGCGACGCGGCGACGTTGTTCGCCTGCGCCATGGCCTCGACCGGGTACAGGTTGCCGATGGCAGCGGCGGCGACAAAGGCGCCGGCCGATGCGAGCAGGCGTCGCCGCGAGATCTTGAACGGAGTCTCAGTCATTTTCTGTCTGTTTTCTCGGAAAACCGGAGTGGTTACCCGAACTTAGGGTCGAACTGTGGTGAAATTAACACGGCCCGTTTGCCGCAGCCGAACCGGCTGCGGAGGTCGTTGGCTCCCTATAGGGCCGAAGGCTTCCGTCCGCCATGGCCCTGTCGCGACAAAGGTGCGGATCCGGAGCGGATTCCCACCTTCCGGTTGGTTGCTCAAGTCCGACAATGTCGCGTTCCCCGACGCCATGATTCCCGTCAAATCCCACATAGCTTAGCCGCGTTTTCGAGAATGCGGAACGTCGCCGGAGGTCGCCTGCGATCATATTTGAAGCCATTTTTTCCCGGGGGGTGCCGCTGGGGGACGACGGGCCAGGAAGCGCGGGCGCGCCTGCAACCTGTGCGGCTACTTGTGCGCGTCGTCGCGCCTAGGCATTCTCTGCGGCGCTCATCGGCCGAAGTGCGTTCGGCCCGGGCCCATTCGACCCAGATTGCATTCGATTCGAGTGCACAACACCAAAAGAAACCTCCGCTGAGGAAGCAGTCATGATCACGGTTTTCGGTTCCATCAATATCGATCTCGTCAGCCGGACCGCGCGCCTGCCGCGCCCGGGCGAGACGGTGCCCGGATCCGAATACCAGCTGATCCCCGGCGGCAAGGGCGCCAATCAGGCGCTGGCGGCGCGGCGCGCGGGCGCGAATGTCCGCATGATCGGCGCGGTCGGCAGTGACGACATGGCCGCGACCGCGCTCGCCGAGCTCGACGCCGGCGGCGTCGACCTGACCGGCGTCCAGCGCCGGGGCAACACGACCGGCATGGCGGTGATCACCGTCGATGACCATGCCGAGAACACCATCGTGCTGTCGCCGGGCGCCAATGCGAAGCTTTCCGCCGATGACATCGCGCCGGGCTCGGTCGGCGTCGGCGACACGCTTCTGCTGCAGATGGAAGTGCCGTTCGAGCAGACGCTCGCCGCCGCTCGCCTCGCCAAGGCCGCCGGCGCGCGCGTCGTGCTCTCGATCGCGCCCTTCCTGCCGGTGGAGCGCGAGGCCTTCGCCGATATCGACATGATCCTCGTGAACGAGACCGAGGCGGGCGACCTCGCCCGGCATCTCGGCCTTAACCCCGGCTCGACCGGCGCCGAGACGGTCAGCCGGCTGGCCGGGGAGTTGAAGCGCACGGTGATCGCGACCCTCGGCCCGGATGGCGCCGTCGCCGCCACCACCGAGGCGGACACCATCAGCGTGCCGGCGCTGAAGGTCGTGCCGGTCGACACCACCGGCGCTGGCGACACGTTCTGCGGCGTGCTGGCGGCGCTGCTCGATGAGGGCGCCGACCTCGCGACCGCGATGCGCCGGGCCGCCGTGGCCGGTTCGCTTGCCTGTGCCAAGCCGGGCGCGCAGCCCAGCTTCCCCCTGCGGGAGGCGATCGAATTGTCGCTGATCGACGATCCCGCTTTTCCGTGACAGCGGGACGGGGCTGATGTATGACGACTGACAAGACTGATCACTGGTGAATATCATATTCATCTGAAAACCAATCTGAGTCGCATCCGGCCTGCGCCTGCGCGCGGTTTCCGGTCGTGCCGTAGCCCTCTATTCCGAGATCATCGATGAGCGTCACCACCGCTGCACAACCCCGTACCCTGCGCCTGAACGGCACGGACAATGTCCGCGTCGCCATCGACACCATCATGCCGGGGTCGGTCGTGGAGGGCGTGACCGCTAGCCAGCGCGTGCCCAAAGGCCACAAGATCGCCGTCACCGGCATCGCCGAAGGCGCCCCGGTCCTGAAGTTCGGCCAGATCATCGGTTTCGCCAAGGCGCCGATCGCGCCGGGCGAGTGGGTGCACGAGCACAATTGCGGCATGTCCGAGTTCGACCGCGACTACCAGTTCGCCGAGGGCGCGCATGACGACGGCCTGCTGCCGCTCAACGAGCGCCGTCATTTCGATGGCTTCCACCGTCCGAACGGCAAGGTCGGCACGCGCAACTACATCGGCATCCTGACCAGCGTGAACTGCTCGGCGACCGTCGCCCGCTACATCGCCGACGCCTTCAATCGCTCGGATATCCTCAAGGACTATCCGAACGTCGACGGCGTCGTCTCCTTCGTGCACGGCACCGGCTGTGGCATGGGCGGTTCGGGCGAGGGCTACGACACGCTGGAGCGCACGCAGTGGGGCTATGCCGCGCATCCGAACCTCGCCGGCGTGCTCGTCGTCGGTCTCGGCTGCGAAGTGTTCCAGATTCCGCGGCTGATGAAGCAGTACAATCTGGTCGAGCATGACGGTTTCCGCACCATGACGATCCAGGACACGGGCGGCACGCGCAAGACGATCGAGACCGGCATCGCCACGATCAAGGAGATGCTGCCGGCTGCCAACGCCTACCGGCGCCAGGCGACCCCGGTCTCCGAGATCATGGTCGGCCTGCAGTGCGGCGGCTCCGACGGCTATTCCGGCATCACCGCCAATCCGGCGCTCGGCCATGCCTCGGATATTCTCGTCCGCCATGGCGGCACGACCATCCTGTCGGAGACGCCGGAGATCTACGGCGCCGAGCACCTGCTCACCCGCCGCGCCGCCAACCGCGAGGTCGGCGAGAAGCTGGTCGGCCTGATCAAGTGGTGGGAAGATTATACCGAGCGCAACCAGGGCGAGATGAACAACAACCCGTCGCCGGGCAACAAGCTGGGTGGCCTGACGACGATTCTCGAGAAGTCGCTCGGCGCCGCCGCCAAGGGCGGCACCTCGACGCTGCGCGGCGTCTACAAGTATGCCGAGCCGGTCGATACGCATGGCTTCGTCTACATGGACAGCCCGGGCTATGACCCGGCCGCCGTCACCGGCCAGATCGCTTCCGGCGCCAACATGATCGTGTTCACCACGGGCCGTGGCTCGGCCGCCGGCTACAAGCCGACGCCGTCGATCAAGCTCGCGACCAATTCCGACGTCTACACCCGCATGATCGATGACATGGACATCAATTGCGGCGACGTGCTGGATGGCGTGTCGATCGAGGAGAAGGGCCAGGAGATCTTCGACGAGATCGTCGCGGTCGCGTCCGGCAAGCATTCGAAGTCGGAAGACCTCGGCTATGGCGACGCGGAATTCGTGCCGTGGCAGATCGGCGCCGTGATGTAAGGCCCGGCGTTACCGCTGTCTTGAAAACAAAAAGCCCCCGTCCGATCGGACGGGGGCTTTTTTGTTATCAGGTCATGGAAGGAGACGGGCAGGGAAGGCGGCGCGGCTCGCTACCCGCCGGCCAGCACGTCGAAGATCAGCTTGATGTTGAGGACGATGATCGTCGCGGCGATGACGGCGGCGACGGCGGTCAGCCAGCGCGGCGTCGTGAACTCGCCCATCTTGCGGCGCTCGGCGGTGAACACCACCAGCGGGATCACGGCGAAGGGGAGCTGCAGGCTCAGGATCACCTGCGACAGGATCAGCAGCTGGCCTGCGCCCTTGTCGCCGTAATAGATCGTGACGGCGGCGGCCGGCACGATGGCGATGCCGCGCGTGATCAGCCGGCGCAGCCAGGGCGCCAGGCGGATGTTGAGGAAGCCCTCCATGACGATCTGGCCGGCCATGGTGGCGGTGACCGTCGAGTTGAGGCCGCAGCAGAGCAGCGCCACGGCGAAGAGGGTCGGCGCCAGCGCCGAGCCGAGCAGCGGATGCAGCAGCGTGTAGGCCTTGTCGAGTTCGACCACCTCCGTGTTGCCCTTGGCGTGGAAGGCCGAGGCCGCGAGGATCAGGATCGAGGCGTTGATGGCGAGCGCGAACAGCAGCGCCAGCGTCGAATCCATCGTCGCGAAGCGGATCGCCTCGCGCTTGCCTTTGCTGTCGGCATGGTAGGCGCGGGTCTGCACGATGCCGGAATGCAGGTAGAGATTGTGCGGCATCACGGTCGCGCCGATGATGCCCAGCGCCAGATAGAGCATGTTCGGGTTGGAGACGATCTCGGTCGAGGGCACGAAGCCGCGCACCAGTTCGCCCCAGACCGGGTCGGCCATGACGATCTGCACCAGGAACGACACCGCGATGACGCCGAGCAGCGTGATCACCAGCGCCTCGACCCAGCGAAACCCCTTGGTCTGCAGATAGAGCACCAGGAAGACGTCGAGGGCGGTGATCAGCACGCCGATCTCGAGCGGGATGCCGAACAGGAGATTGAGGCCGATCGCCGTGCCGATCACCTCGGCGAGGTCGGTGGCGCAGATGGCGATCTCGGCCAGGATCCAGAGCAGGCCGGCGACCGGGGCGGGATAGGCGTCGCGGCAGGCCTGGGCGAGATCGCGGCCGGTGGCGATCGCCAGCCGCGTCGCCAGCGCCTGCAGGATCATCGCCATCAGGCTCGACAGCAGCACGACGAAGAGCAGCGTGTAGCCGAAGCGCGAGCCGCCGGCGATCGAGGTCGCCCAGTTGCCGGGATCCATGTAGCCGACGGCGACCAGATAGCCGGGGCCGAGGAAGGCGGCCGCCTTGCGCCAGTTCGGCGCTCCCGGGGCGACCGCGATCGAGCCATGCACCTCGGCGAGCGAAGGAGCGCCACGTTCGCGACGCCACCCGCCGCCCGCTGCCTTCTCTTCCTCGATCGTCCGCATGATGGGCTTTCAGAAATGCAACTGAGAACTATTCGCATTAAATGGACGAGTTGGCCGCGAAGTCAACAGGAACGTTGCGACAGGCGGCGCGAACGCGGCGGCGGCGCAACGGCAGCGCGGGAGCCGCCGCGGACGCGCGATCGCGGAATCGGAAGGCTGCGACTGGCGGGAACATCCGGCAGGCCCTAGTTTGATTGCCTGACTATCTCCGACCCAACATGAGGCACCTCGATGCAGACACGCAAGCTCGGCACTACCGATCTCGATGTTTCGGTGATCGGTCTCGGCACCAATAATTTCGGCGGGCGCATCGACCTCGAAGGGTCGCGCCGGGTGATCGACGCGGCGATCGATCACGGCATCAATTTCTTCGATACCGCCGACATCTATGCCGACACGCATTCCGAGAGCATCATCGGCGAGGTGCTGGGCGCGCGGCGTGACAAGATCGTGCTCGCCACCAAGTTCGGCAAGCCGATCCAGGGC
>JAFKJZ010000477.1 GCA_017305815.1 Hyphomicrobiales bacterium | reverse complement strand
TGCCGGGCGCCGTGGCGACGAGCGGCAGGAGCAGGCCTGTCTAGGAATTGAGCAGGCCCCATTCGAGCTTCAGCTCCAGGCCGGCCACCGTCTGCACCAGCCAGGTGATACCGGTGATGTTCAGGATCGCCTGGAACGGCGCCAGCGCGTTGGCCGCGACGGCATAGGTCGGCACGATGCGGACTTCGAGCGGCAGCATCAGAGTGACGAAGATCAGCCAGAACATCAGCGACCGGCCGGGAAAGCGGAAATAGACGATCGCGAAAGCCGCCATCGACGACAGCAGCACCTTGCCGGCCGCTACGGCGCCGGCGAACAGCAGCGAGTTGAAAAGCTTGCGGCCGAGATCGGCGCGCACCCAGGCCTCGTGCAGGTTGATGAACAGATCCGATCCCGGCACCAGCGGCATCGGCACCGTGTTGACGGTGCGGATGTCGTGCGTCGCCGCGACGATCACGATGACGAAGGGCAGCAGCACCGTGACCAGGACGATCAGGAGAACGATCTGGCAGATGGCGTTGAAGATGGGAGTGCGTTCGACCATGGGACCCGCCTCCTATTTGTAGTGCACGCGCCGCTCGATGAAGCGGAACTGCACGATGGTGAGGAGGACGACGAGGCCCATCAGGATGATCGACTGGGCGGCGGCGCCCGAATAGTCGAGGCCTTTGAAGCCGTCGAAATAGATCTTGTAGACCATCAGCTCGGTGGCTCGCGCCGGGCCGCCCTGGGTCATGATGTCGACGATGCCGAAGCTATCCTGGAAGCTCTCGGTGATGTTGATGACCAGCAGGAAGAACAGCGTCGGGGTCAGCAGCGGCAGCTGGATATCCCACATGCGGCGCATCGGGCCGGAGCCGTCCATCGCGGCGGCCTCGATCAGCGAGCGCGGGATCGACTGCAGCGCCGAGAGGAAGAAGATGAAGTTGTAGCCGATATATTTCCACGAGAAGGCGATGATGACGGCGATCATCGCATCGGTGCCGTCGAGCGCCGGATTCCAAAGGCCCGGCCAGATCTGGTTGATCAGCGACAGGAAGCCGGCCTCGGGCGCGAGGATGAAGCGGAAGGCGAGGCCGAGCGCCGGGGCCGCGATGGCATAGGGCCAGATGAAGATGGTGCGATAGGCCTTGTGGCCACGGAGCTCGCGATCGGTGAAGAGCGCCAGCAGCAGCGCGACGCCCATGGCGATGCCGGTCGAGCCGAGGCCGAACACCATGCTGCGCGAAATGGCGCCCCAGTAATAGGGATCGCTCAGAAGCTGACGGAAGTTCTGGAGCCCGACCCAGGTGTTGCCACCGCCCCAGGGCTGTTCCAGCGTGAAGGCCCAATAGAGCGCCTGACCGCTCGGCCAGTAGAAGAAGACGAAGATCAGCACAAGCATCGGCAGGGCGAACAGAATGCCGATCGTCGTGGACGAGAAGGTAGTGCGCTTTTCCATCGGACGGTCTCGTTCTTCAGGCTGCCGGCGTCCCGCGACGGTGGGACGACGGCGACCTGGATCCGGCGCTGCGCATGGGGGACGAGGCCGGATCGAGGAATAGGCGGAACGTGAACGGGTCACGTTCCGCCCGGCCTCCCGTGTCCCTCCCCGCCGGGGCTGGGAGGGTGGGGTGGGAGCTCAGCGTGGCAGACTACGGCAGCGTCTTGCCGGCGTAGGTCTGCTCGAACTTGCGCAGGATCTGGTTGCCGCGGTCGGCAGCCGTGTCGAGCGAAGCCTGGACGTCTTCGTTCTTGATGAAGATGGCCTGAAGGCCGTTCGAGACTTCCTGGCGGATCTGCAGCAGGCCGCCGAGACGGATGCCGGGCGGAGCCGGGTCTTCGGCGGGCGGGGCGGTCAGGCTGGCGATCGCCAGTTCACGGCCCTTGTACGGGGCCTTGTCGTAGAAGGCCTGCTCGTTCAGGTACTTGAAGCCCGAGTTGCGGACCGGGATATAGCCGGTCACGGTCGACCAGGTCAGCGCTTCTTCCGGCTTGGCGATGAAGTCGAAGAAGGCCGCGGCCGCCTTATATTCCGGCTCGGACTTGCCGGAGAGAACCCAGAGCGAGGCGCCACCGACGAAGGAGCTCTTGCGAGCGGTGCCTTCGTAGACCGGCAGCATCGCGACGTCCCAGTTCATGCCTTCCTTGGCGGTGCGGCCGATATTGCCGTGGTCGCCGACCGAGGTCAGGATGACCTGGCAATCGCCATTGGCGAAGGCTTCGATGAAGGTCTGGCCGGTTTCCTTCGACTTGATGACGGCTTCGCCGTTGTCGTACCAGCCCTTGAGATCCCGAACGAACTGGACCCACTTGCCCTTGTTGAAGGTCAGTTCGGCGTCGAGACCGTCGAAGCCGTTGCGCTTGGTCGCGATCGGCTCGCCATGGATGGCGTTGAACTGCTCTTCGAGCTGCCAGACTTCGTCACGCGAGATGTTGAAGCCGAGCGGGCAGGCATAGCCGGCAGCCTTCAGCGCCTTGAAATCGGAGGCGGCTTCTTCCCAGGTCGCGGGAGCATGGTCCTTGCCGATCTTGGCAAAGGCGTCCTTGTTCCAGTAGAGCAGCGCGGTCGAGGAGTTGAAGGGGAACGAGTACATCTCGCCCTTCGACGTCGCGTAGTAGCTGGCGATACCGGAGAAATAGTCCTTCCAGTCGACCGTGTAGCCCATGTCGGTCATGAGCTTGTTGGCCGGGTAATAGGCGCCCGACAGCATGATATCGAGGGTGCCGGCGTCCGAGACCTGCGCGATCGTCGGCTGCTGGCCGGCGCGGAAGGCCGCGATGGTGTTCTGCAGCGAGGCGTCATACGAGCCCTGGCTGGTGCAGACGACTTCATAGTCGGACTGGCTGGCGTTGAAGCGGTCGCACTGTTCCTGGACGCGCTTGGCAATGTCGCCCGAATTGCCGAACCAGAAATCGATCTTGGTCTTTTCTGCCGCGGCGGGGCCGGCGAGCAGCGCTGCAACGGCGAATGTGCCGACGGCGCTGAGAAGCTTGGCGTTCATGAGAGCCTCACGAAGGAAAGGGAGCGCCTGGACCGGCGCGACGGCCACCGCCTTAGCCCGCAGGCCGTAACGCTCGGATGACACGCCGGCTAAGGGGAGAACAAAGCCCGTCCGGGGGCTGGCGGACGCTGCGAAAAGCCCCTTCCCCAGCCGGCAGGCCGTCCTCACGGGCGACCGGGCAGCGACAGCGCGGCGCGTCCAGTCGCGCTCTTCTTCCTGCAGGGGAATCCTCCGCTTCCCCCGCGTTTTCGGTTGTCTTGTCCGATCGCGAGCGCGCATAGAGCCATCGAGCGGCACGATTCGCGGCAGCGCTCGCCGCAGGTTTTCAGGCCGTCCGACGACGGGCAGGCATCCAAGGCATCCACCATGAAATCCCGCACGGCGGTCCTAGCCCTCGGCCTGACCCAGATCATCGGCTACGGCACGCTCTACTACAGCTTCAGCGTCCTCGCGCCGGCGATGGCGCGCGAGTTCGGCCTCTCGACCGAGTGGGTGTTCGGCGCGCTCTCCGTATCACTGCTGGTCGGCGGGCTCTCCGCGCCCTGGGTCGGCGGCTGGATCGATCGCCGGGGCGCCGGACGCGTCATGACGATCGGCTCGCTGGCCGCTGCACTGGCGCTCGCCGTCTGCGCCATGGCCTATAACAGCGCCATGCTGGTTCTAGGGCTGATCGCCATCCAGATCGCCTCTACGCTGGTGCAGTACAGCGCCTCGTTCACGCTGCTGGTGCAGTTGAACCCGGCTACGGCGCAGCGCTCGATCACCTATCTGACGCTGATGGCCGGCTTCGCGTCGACGCTGTTCTGGCCGTTCACGACGGCGCTGCATGCGAGGCTCGACTGGCATCATGTCTATCTACTGTTCGCGCTGATGCATCTCTTCGTCTGCTTGCCGGTGCATGGCTGGCTAATGGTCAAGACGCGCACCATCTCCGACCGCCGCGACCCGCCCGACCACACGCCGCGAGCCGCCGCGTCGGTGACGGGCGTCATCGAGGGAGCCGCAAGGCCGCGCGCCTTCGGGCTGATGCTGCTCGGCTTCGCGATCCAGAGCTTCGTGACCTCGACCTTCCTGGTCCACATGCTGCCGATGCTGACCGGGCTTGGCCTCGCCAAGGCGAGCGTGCTGGTCGCCTCGGTCTTCGGCCCGGCGCAGGTATTGAGCCGGTTCACCAACATGACCTTCGGCGGGCGATTGTCGCAGCGGACGCTCGCCATCATCGCCTCCGGCTTCCTGCCGCTCGCGACCGGCATCCTGCTCGCCACCGCGCCAAGCCTCTCCGGGGCCTTCGCCTTCGCCATCGTCTTCGGCCTCAGCTCCGGGCTCTCGAGCATCGTTCAGGGCACACTGCCGCTCGAACTCTTCGGCAGCGACGGCTATGGCAAGCGCCTGGGCCGCCTCACCTCGGTGCGGCTGGTGGTCTCTTCCGCCGCGCCTTTCGCCTTCGCGCTGATGACGGAACATCTCGGATATCCGATCTCGCTCTCGATCGTCGCGGTGCTGAGCACCCTGGCCGTCATCGCTTTCCTGGCCATCGGCAGCCCGGCGGGACCACGCCCCACATCGGCCTGAACTCGCCCCGGGACAAGGACCGAATAGCCACACTCCGTCCACAACCGACCGGACCTGCAACCGGAAGTGCTTTCTGCGCACACATGACCATCCGACTCAGCTAAGCAGTCAGAGGAGCTTAAGGAGACGTTAAGTGTTTGATTCGGCGGTCTACTATGTTCAGCCCAATGAAGACCGGGGCTATGCGATCGTGAGCCAGAGCGGATCGCAAATCGGAGCTTTCACCTCGCATGATGTCGCGGTGTCGATGGCCAAGCATCTCGGCCACTCCGCGGCAGAACTCGGCATGGCCGCGCGCGTCTTCGAGCGCTCCGCCGAAAATGAAGAGACACTGGTCTACGAACGCTGGCCGATCCGCGTCGCCGATCTGCCCTGGGACGCGGTGACGGACTGAACGGCCGGGGCCGGCCGCCCCCGCACCGTCCTGACGTGCGACCGCCGGCTTGACAGGCGGACCCCGATCTGTTGAAAGGCGCGCCCCTCACGAACAGGAAGGCGCTGCCCCATGGACCCTTCGATCGTCGCCGCGCATTGGGAAGCCAATGCCGAAGCCTGGACCCGTCACTCGCGCGCCGGCTACGACGTCTATCGGGACGCGCTGAACACGCCGGCCTTCCTGGCGATTCTGCCGCCGATCGACGGCCTCGAGGGGCTGGACATCGGCTGCGGCGAGGGTTCGAACACCCGCAAGCTCGCACAGCGGGGCGCGCGGATGACGGCGGTCGACATCGCCCCGACCTTCATCCGCCACGCGCAGGAGAGCGAAGCGGCCGAGCCGCTCGGCATCCGCTACCTGCATGGCGACGGCATGGCCCTGCCCTTCGCCGATGCGAGCTTCGATTTCGCCACCGCCTTCATGTCGTTGATGGACATGCCGAACCAGCTGGCCGTGCTGCAGCAGGCGCGGCGCGTGCTGCGCCCCGGCGGTTTCCTGCAGTTCTCGATCCTGCATCCCTGCTTCGTGCCGCCGCGCCGCCGCAACATCCGCGACGCCGACGGCATTCCGCGCGCCGTCGAGGTCGCCGACTACTTCGAAGAGACGAACGGCGCGGTGGAGACGTGGTGGTTCTCGTCCCTGCCGGCCGAGGAGCGCAGCAAGGTCGAGCCGTTCCGCGTCCCGCGTTTCCACCGCACGCTGACCAACTGGGTGGCGATGATCGTCGGGGCCGGGCTCGCCATCGAAGCCTTCGGCGAGCCGAAGGCGACCGTCGAACAGGCTGAGGCGGAGCCCATCATCGCCGACACGCGCGTCGCGCCGATCTTTCTCCATGTTCGGGCACGCCGGCCGGACTGAGCAAGCCGAGTTCCCCACGGCGAGGCTGCATCAGGCGGAGGCTGTCGTCCGCAGCCCCTTCAGATAGGCGACCAGTTCGCCGCCGGATTGTTCGATCGGACGGTCGTTGACGATGGTGAGATCGGGATCGATCTCGCGGGCACATACCGCCTCGCGTGCAAGGCGGGCGGCGACGCCCTCTTCCGTCTCGCGCCCACGGGCGATCAGGCGGGCCGCGAGGATCGCGTCCGGCGCCGAGATCGCCACCACCCGCACCGCCGGGAAGCGCTCCCGCGCCGCCGCGATGGCGCCGCGGGAGAAGTTGCAGATGACGACGGCGCCGGCCTCGATCGCCTCAAGGGTCGCGGCCGGAAGCGCATAGCCGAGGCCGTGCGCGCGCCAGGACACCGGAAAGCGGCCTGCCTCGACGCCCTCGGCGAATGCCGCCTCGTCGAGCGTATCGTGGTCCTCGAGGGCGTTCGCGCCGCGCGTCACCAGGCGGCGGACGAAGACGAAGCCGTCATCCCTCACCAGCGATGCCCTGGCATGGCCGATCAGCGTGTCCTTGCCGACGCCGCTCGGTCCGACGACCGCCACCAATACGCCCGTTCCCATCATGCCCTCACGAGATCCGCTGGCCTTCGCGCCAGACCTGGCGAACGATCGGCGTCGGGCTTTCCCTGTCCTTGCCGGTCACATGCACCCGCACGAGATCGGCGCGCAGGCCTGCCTCGATGGCGCCGCGATCCGACAGCCCGGTGGCGAGCGCCGGCGTCTGCGTCACGGTGCGGATCGCCGCCGCGAGGTCGATCGAGGGAATGCGACGGGGCAGTTCGAAGGCGGACATCAACAGACTCGCAGGCACATAATCCGACGACAGAATATCGAGAAAGCCGGCGCGTGCGAGATCTTCGGCTGCGACATTTCCGGAATGCGAGCCGCCGCGCACGACATTCGGTCCGCCCATGATGACGCTGATGCCGGCATCGTTCAGAGCCTCGGCCGCTTCCAGGGTCGTCGGGAACTCGGCCAGCGCGACGCCATTGCCGACCGCCTCCGCCGCATGCGCGGCCGTGGCGTCGTCATGGCTCGCGAGAACGGCGCCCTTCGCGGCCGCGATCGCCACCAGCTTCAGGCGGTTCGGGCCGGCATTGTTGGCGTGAAGTTCGAGGCGGGCGGAGACGAAGCGGTTCACGTCCTCGTCCGACATCGGCTTCTTGCGCATGTAGTAGCGGCGCCAGGTCTCCAGATCCTTGAACTGGCGCTGGCCGGGCGTGTGATCCATGAGCGACATCATGTCGACCGGATAGAGCGCGGCGTAGGCTTCGACATGCTCGATGACGTCGTCGCAGGCGATCTCGCAGCGCAGATGCGTCCGGTGATCGACGCGCAGGTGGCCGGTGGCGCGCGCCTCCTCGATGGCCGACGCCAGCAAGGCGAGGTCGGTGCCGATCGACGCGGAGTCCGCATCGGAACCGGCGCGGAGTGAGTCGAACACCGTGGTGATGCCCGCCGCCGCGATCTGCGCGTCATAGGCCATGACGGAGGAAAGCGCATGCCAGCGCACATGCGGGCGCGGGGCGAAATGCGCCTCGAGGTGATCGGTGTGCAGTTCGACGAGACCCGGCACCAGATAATCGCCGGCGATGTCGATGCCGCGTTCTGGCGCCCTGCCCTCGCCGATCTCGGCGATCTTGCCGCCGGCAACGGCGATCCAGCCATTCTCCACCACACGATCGGGCAGGACGAGGCTGGCATTCTCGATCAGGAATTCGGTCGGTTCGGTCATTTCGATCCCGTTTGGTCTGAGCTCAAGCCGCCCTGGAGGAGGCGAATTCCGTGACGTCGACGATGCGGTCGGCGACATGGTCGCGGACGTCCTCGTCGTGGAAGATGCCGATGACAGCCGCGCCGGCCCGCTTCTTCTCCTCGATCAGCCGCACCACGACGGCGCGGTTAGCCGCGTCGAGCGAGGCGGTCGGTTCGTCGAGCAGCAAGATCGGCCGGTCCGCCGCGAGGCCGCGCGCGATGTTGACGCGCTGCTGCTCGCCGCCGGAGAAGGTTGCCGGCGGCAGGCTCCAGAGCTGCTCCGGCACGTTCAGGAGCGTCAGAAGCCGCTCGGCCCGCGCCCAGGCCTCGGCCTGCGCCACGCCACTGTCGGTCGCCGCGCCGGCGACGATATCGAGCGAGGAGACGCGCGGGATGACACGCAGGAACTGGCTGACATAGCCCATCACCGATCCGCGCAGCGCCAGGATGCGGCGCGGCTCGGCGGTGACGACATCGACCGGCTCGTCGCCGTCGCGGACCCAGATGCGGCCCTGGTCGCAGCGATAGTTGCCGTAAATCATCTTGAGAATGGAAGATTTGCCGGCGCCGGACGGGCCGCCCAGCACGACGCATTCGCCCGGCTTCACGCCGAACGAGACATTGTCGACGACGCTGATCTTCATGCCGTCGCGCAGATGCAACGTGAAGGCCTTCGAGACGCCTTCGAGACTGACGAGGTTCTGGGTCATGCTGCGAGCACCGAGGAAACGAGAAGCTGGGTGTAGGCTTCGCGCGGATCGTCCAGCACCTGGTCGGTGAGGCCGGTCTCGATCACCCGGCCCTGCCGCATCACCATGATCCGGTGCGACAGCAGGCGGGCGACGGCGAGGTCGTGGGTGACGATGATGACCGCGAGGCCGAGTTCGGCGACCAGCCCGCG
>JAFKJZ010000476.1:745-9288 GCA_017305815.1 Hyphomicrobiales bacterium | reverse complement strand
CGCGGCCGGCGGTCGACGGCGTGCCGAGGCTAGGGCAGGGCGTCCGGATCGCCGCTGAACTCGACGCCCGAAAAACTGCCGCCCTGGGTTTTCTCGGCGATCGGGTCGTCGGAGGTCTTGCCGGCGAGGGCCGCGATGAAGCGGTCGGCGCTGTCCCGGGGCGTGTAGCCGAGCCGCTCGGCATTGGCATTGTCCCAGAAGGAGCGCGAATTGTCGGAAACGCCGTAGACGATCTCGTAGGTGTAGTCGGCCGTGAGCCCGACATCGATCATCCGGACCAGATCGCCGAACGACATCCAGGTCGACAATTGCCGGGCGTCGGCTGGCTCGGCATAGGACGAGCCGATGCGGATGCAGAGCGCCGCGATGCCGTGCTTGTAGGCGTAGAGCGCGGCGAGATCCTCGCCGAACGCCTTCGACAGGCCATAGCGACAGTCGGGCGCCGCCATGGCGCGATGATCGATGCGCTCGCTGCGGCTGTGCAGGCCGATCACGTGATTGGAGCTGGCGAAGACGATGCGCTTCACGCCGGTTTTGCGCGCCGCCTCCCAGAGATTGACCGCGCCGATGATATTGGCCGGGAGGACCGTGTCCCAGTCCGCCTCGGTCGAGCGGCCGCCGAAATGCAGGATGACGTCGACGTCGCGGCAGAGCTCGGTCACGGCATCGGCGTCGGCGAGGTCGCAGCGGACGACTTCCTCGCCGGGGTCGGCCGGGGCCATCTCGGCGACGTCGGAAAGCCGCAGCACGGGGAAGCGGCCGGCGAGGCGCTCGCGCAGCACGCGGCCGAGATTGCCGGCGGCGCCGGTCAGCAGGACGCGATGATAGGGCATGATCCGTCCTTTGCTCCGGCGCCGTCGCCGATCACCTTACCGTCGCGGCGCTTCCATGCTCAAGACTGGCGGCCCGCAGCGTCGCCGCGGCGGCTCGGATGTCGGCCAGCACGGTCGGATCGTCCAGATTGGTCAGGAACGGCGACATCGGTCCGGTCGCGCTGATGCCGGCCAGCGCCACGGCCTCGTGCAGGACGCGGATCGGCGAATGACGGTCGCGCAGGTCCTCGAGCGGAAGGAAGTGCTCGCGCAGGCTGGCGGCCTTGGCGACGTCGCCTTGCGCCAGCGCCCGGCGGATCGCCGTCGAGAGATGCGGCGCGATGCAGACCGAGCCCGACGTGAAGCCGTTCAGGCCGAAGCCGGTCAGATGGTCGATCACCGGCCGCTCGCCGATGCCGCTGATGATCCGCTCGGCCGAGCCGACGGCATCGAGCAGGGAGGCGAGCAGGGCGTCCTCGGCGGGGTTCTTCCGCACGACGGCATATTTGACCGCGCACACCGCGCCATCGGCCAGCAGCGCGGCGAGATCGCGCGGCTCCAGGTAGCCCTCGTTCTTCAGGTAGGCGATGACCGGCCTGCCATAGCGGTCGGCCAGCTTGCGGATGCCGGTCGCGACCCCGCCGGGCGTGGCCGGGAAGGTGAGGGGCAGCAGCATCGCGGTCGGGAAGGCGCGCTGGCGCAGCAGGTCGATCTGATCGCAGGACTTGCCGTAATCCGCGCCGAAGGACGGGATCATCCAACCATCGGCCGGCGAGATCCGTTCCAGCACATCGAGCAGCGTCGCCAGTTCGGCGGTGCCCATGTTGTAGAGGTTGGCGTTGCCGCCGAAGAGATAGGTCGTCACGCCGCCGGAATGCAGCCAGTCGACGAGCCGCCCTGTCTCTCCCTCATGGATGGCGCCATCCGCGCCGCGCGGCAGCGGCGGCACGGACAGAACGGAACGGGCGAGATCGGCGGGGGTAACGACATCTGTCTTCATCTGACGGCTCCGACATCAACTTGTAATTTATTATTACATATTCGGTCCGTTCTGGCGACCGAAATCCGTGCATTTCGCGATTCCGTGATCGGGATTGCGCAGACAGGTGACAAATCCGGGGCTCTGCAACGGTCGAAGCCGCACCTGGCGGCGGTCGACGCGGAGCAAAGGGCGTGCGATGGTGCGCCCCTGCAATCAACTGGAGACTCTTCATGACGGATCTCGGCCTTCGCCCGCTCGTTCCCACCCTGCACCAGCTTGCCGAGAGTGCCGTCTATGACGATCGCAACAACCGGCTGCTCTATTGCGACATCCCCGACAAGGCGATCCACGCGGTGGACCTCGCCACGGGGGAGACGCAGGTGTGGCGCTTTCCGACCGTGGTCGGCTCGTTCGGCCTGACCGAGAGCGGCCGGTTCGTCGTGGCGCTGCGCGACAGCGTCGTGATCTTCGATCCGGAGACGGGTGACAGCCGGACGCTGGCCGAAATCGAGGCCGACATGCCCGATACGCGCCTGAACGACGGCAAGGTCGGGCCGGATGGCTGCTTCTGGGTCGGCAGCATGGACGCGAATCGCCAGCCGGTCTGCGCGCTCTACCGCGTCTCGCCGGACGGCACCGTCGAGAAGAAGGTCGACGGCCTGATGGTGTCGAACGGTCTCGCCTTCAGCCCGGACGGGCGGACGATGTTCCATTCGGATTCGCGCGGCCCCTGGATCGACCGCTGGAGCCTGGATCCGGCAACCGGCGAAATCAGCGATCGCAAGCGCATCGCCGTGCTCGACGACACGATCGGCCGGCCGGATGGCGGCGCCACGGACGCCGAGGGCTGCTACTGGAGCGCCGGCGTCTCGGGCGCCAAGCTGAACCGCTTCTCGCCGGAGGGCGAACTGCTGGCGAGCTATGACGTTCCCGCCGCCGCGCCGACCATGCCGGCCTTTGGCGGCCCGGACATGAAGACCCTGTTCCTGACCAGCCTGCGCGACGGCCGGACCGAGGAGCAGTTGCAGCGCTGGCCGCTGACGGGTTCCGTCTTCATCGGCACGTCGCCGGTCGCCGGCTCGCCGGTCTCGCGCTTCCGCGACGTCTAGCTTTTCAAGGGGCGAGGTTCGAAGATCCTTGCCCCAACCCTCTCCCGCGAGCGGGGGAGGGAGCAGTCGCCCGCCCTGGCGCCGGCCCAAACGCCTTCGCCCGCTCGCGGGAGAGGGGTGGGCGAGGGCCTTTCTCCTATCGGAGCGCGCGTCAGCCCTCTTCCGGCGGCAGCGGTCGCGACTTGCGGGTCGCGTCGATCGCCACGAAGGTGAAGGTCGCCTCGGTCACCTTGGTGACCTCGTCGCTCTGGCGGTTGCGCCGCCAGGCCTCGACGAAGACGCGCATCGACGAGCGGCCCGTCGACAGGATGCGCCCGTAGATCGTCACTTCGTCGCCGACGAAGACGGGGCTCAGGAACGACATTCCATCCACCGATGCCGTCACCGTGCGGCCCCGCGCGCGCCGGGTCGCGATCGTGCTCGCGCCGAGATCCATCTGCGACATCAGCCAGCCGCCGAAGATGTCGCCGGCCGGGTTGGTGTCGTGCGGCATGGCGATGGTGCGGATGACGGGGATGGTCGTCTGGTGCGGGAAGTCCGGCGCGTTCTGGGCGGTCATCGTGGTTCCTGAAAGCTGGCGATCGGCTGGCGATCGGACTTGAAACGAAACGGGGCGCCCGAAGGCGCCCCGCTGATACTGCATCCGGGTCCGGTCAGACCGAATAGTACATGTCGAATTCGACCGGGTGCGGGGTGTGCTCGAAGCGGATGACTTCTTCCATCTTGAGCTCGATGTAGGCGTCGATCATCGACTTCGAGAAGACGCCGCCTTCCAGCAGGTAGGCGTGGTCCTTCTCGAGCGAGGCGAGCGCTTCACGCAGCGAACCGCAGACCGTCGGGATCTTCTTCAGTTCCTTCGGGGGCAGGTCGTACAGGTTCTTGTCCATCGCGGCGCCCGGATGGATCTTGTTCTTGATGCCGTCGAGGCCGGCCATCAGCATGGCAGCGAAGGCGAGGTAGGGGTTCGCACCCGGATCCGGGAAGCGGACTTCGACGCGCTTCGCCTTCGGCGAGGTCGCGAACGGGATACGGCAGGAAGCCGAACGGTTGCGCGCCGAGTAGGCGAGCAGGACCGGAGCCTCGTAGCCCGGGACCAGACGCTTGTAGGAGTTGGTCAGCGGGTTGGTGAAGGCGTTCAGCGACTTGGCATGCTTGATGATGCCGCCGATGTAGTACAGGCAGGTCTCCGACAGGTCGGCGTATTCGTTGCCGGCGAAGACCGGCTTGCCTTCCTTCCAGATCGACTGGTGCACGTGCATGCCCGAGCCGTTGTCGCCATAGACCGGCTTCGGCATGAAGGTGGCGGTCTTGCCATACGAGTTCGCGACGTTGTGGATCGCGTACTTGTAGATCTGCATGTGGTCGGCCATCGTCACGAGCGTGCCGAACTTGACGCCGAGCTCATGCTGGGCCGAAGCCACTTCGTGGTGGTGCTTCTCGACGACGACGCCCATCGACTGCATCGCTGCGAGCATGTCGCCGCGCATGTCCTGCAGGCTGTCGATCGGCGGGACGGGGAAGTAGCCGCCCTTGGTCTTGACGCGGTGGCCGAGGTTGCCGCTCTCGTAGTCGGTGTCCGAGTTGGTCGGCAGCTCGATGTCGTCGAGCTTGAAGCCCGTGTTGTACGGGGTGGCCGAGAACTTGACGTCGTCGAAAACGAAGAATTCGGCTTCCGGGCCGACATAGATCGTGTCGCCGATCTTGGTCTGCTTCAGGTAGGCCTCGGCCTTCTTGGCGATGCCGCGCGGGTCGCGGTCATAGGCTTCGCCGGTCGACGGCTCGAGTACGTCGCAGACGATCGAAAGCGTGGACTGCGCGAAGAACGGGTCGATCGCGGCGGTCGACGGATCGGGCATCAGCAGCATGTCGGACTCGTTGATCGCCTTCCAGCCGGCGATCGAGGAGCCGTCGAACATCGTGCCTTCGGCGAAGATCTCTTCGTCGATCATGCCGATGTCGAACGTCACGTGCTGCCACTTGCCGCGCGGATCCGTGAACCGGAAGTCCACATACTTCACGTCCTGCTCCTTGATGAGCTTCAGGACGTCTTTCGCGGTCGTCATCAGTTTCTTCCTTCTATCAGGGGAATTGTGCCCGGTCGTGGCTGAGGCAAGCAGGAACCGGCTGGGCCGGGGGAGGGAATGCCGACAATCACATCTGTCGGCGGAATGAAAGAGCTATATCGCGTCGAGTCCGCTTTCGCCTGTGCGAATCCGAACCGCCTCCTCGATGTTGGAGACGAAAATCTTGCCGTCACCAATGCGACCAGTTTGCGCGGCCTTGCGAATGGCATCGACCGCGCGTTCGACGAGCTCGTCGCCCAGCACGATCTCGACCTTCACCTTGGGCAGGAAGTCGACCACGTATTCCGCGCCGCGATACAGCTCGGTATGGCCCTTCTGCCGGCCAAAGCCCTTGGCTTCGGTGACGGTAATGCCTTGCAGGCCAACTTCCTGCAGCGCTTCCTTCACTTCATCGAGCTTGAAGGGCTTGATGATGGCTTCGATCTTCTTCATTGCCTCCGCATCTCCGAATGCTTGCCTCAAATGCCTGCCAACCTGGCCGATCTGTCGGCCTGGCAACCTCACTTGCAGTCTCCGTGCCAATTGCCGGCTTTGCCAGAAAACGCCAGAAAATTGGGCTTATCGCACCGCATCATAGCGCGTATCGCGCAAAAGCCATCTGAATATTGATCAATTTATAGGCAATTGATCAACAAGCTGGCATCAGTTGCGCGGCGCGCCCGGCAATCAGTGGCCGTTGCGTGCCAGCCAGGCGTCGGCGCCCCGCATGTCGAGGCCGTGGCTGGCGCCGAAAGCCGGCAGATCCTCGCGCTTCATGCGGCCATCCAACACCTCGCCGATGGCGAAGAGGGTCAGCGAGCGCGTTCCACTGCGACAATGTGCCAGCACCGGGCCGTCCGTCTTCGCCAGCACCGCCTGCAGGTCGCGCACGTCCTGCTCGCGGATCGACGGGCCGGTGACGGGAATGTGGGCATAGGTGAGCCCGTTCTTCGCCGCGGCCTCGGCTTCCTCGGCCGATGCCGGCTGCGTCGGCTCCTCGCCCTCGGGGCGATTGTTGATGACGGCCTTGAAGCCGAGCCCGGCCAGCGTGGCGAAATCCTCGAGTTCGATCTGTCCGGCGACGGAGAGCTTGTCGTTGATCTTGATGAGGGCGGTCATGCGCGTGTCCCTGTTCCGAATGATGTCGGCGGAGAACTTACCGCAGCACGGAAAATGAACAACCTCGCCGATGGCGCCGCGGGTGGCTTCGTCGCGGCCACCGATCCTGCCGGCAACGCGGTTGCGATATGGCCGGTGCCGCTCCACTCTGCCCGGGCGACAGGGCGGGCTGCAGGGCGCCCGTGCTCGGCAGATGGGTGGAGAGCATGATCGAGCTTTTGACGCCGGCGGAGATGGCCGAGGCGGACCGGTTGACGATCGCCGCGGGAACGCCGGGGATCGAGTTGATGGAGACGGCCGGGCGGGCCGTCGCCGACGTGGTGGCGCGCTCGCCGCTCGGCGCGCGAATCGCCATTGCCTGCGGCCCCGGCAACAATGGCGGCGACGGCTTCGTCGCGGCGCGCATCCTGGCCGGGCGCGGCTACCGCGTGCAACTCGGCCTGCTCGGCGGGCTCAACCGGCTGAAGGGGGACGCGGCGCTCTCGGCCGCTGCCTGGCGCGGCGAGGTCGTGCCGCTCGCCGAACTCGATTTTCATGGTAGCGGCGTCATCGTCGACGCGCTGTTCGGCGCCGGCCTCGATCGCGAGATCGGCGGCGAGGCGGCGCGCGCCATCGAGACGATCAATCGCTCCGGGGCGCGCATCGTCGCCGTCGACCTGCCGAGCGGCATCCAGGGCGAGACCGGCCAGGTTCTGGGCGTCGCCGTGCGGGCGACCGAGACCGTGACCTTCTTCCGCGCGAAGCCTGGCCATGTGCTGATGCCGGGCCGGGTGCATGTGGGCCGGCTGACGGTCGCCGACATCGGCATCCGCGAGGCGGTGCTGGAGCGGATCGCGCCCAAGGCCGCTGTTAACCGCCCCGAGGCCTGGCTGCCGTCTCTGCCGGTGCTGAAGGTCGACGGCCACAAATATGACCGCGGCCATGCCGTGGTGGTTTCCGGCGGCATGACGCAGACCGGGGCGGCGCGGCTCGCGGCGCATGCGGCGCTGCGGAGCGGGGCGGGGCTGGTGACGCTCGCATCGCCGCCGGATGCGCTGGCGGTCAACGCCGCCCATCTTACGGCCGTCATGCTGAAGCGGATGGACGGCGCCGACGGCCTGGCGGCGCTCCTTTCCGATCGCCGGCTCAACGCGGTCGGCCTCGGGCCCGGCCTCGGCGCGATCGAGGTGGCGCGGCCTCTGGTCGAGGCGGCGCTGGCGTCCCCGGCGGCCGTGGTCCTCGATGCCGATGGCCTTTCCGCCTTCAAGGCGGAGCCGCAGCAATTGTTCGCGCGGATCGCCGGCCGGCCGGCGCCGGTGGTGATGACCCCGCATGACGGCGAGTTCGCGCGTCTCTTTCCCGATCTCGCCGCGCTTCCCGGCAAGCTCGACCGCGCCCGCCAGGCGGCGGCCCGTTCGGGCGCGGTCGTCCTGCTCAAGGGGGCGGACACGACCGTCGCCGATCCGTCCGGCCGGGCGATGATTGCCGACAATGCGCCGCCTTATCTCGCCACGGCCGGTTCGGGCGACACGCTCGCCGGCATCATCCTCGGCCTAGTCGCCGAGGGCATGCCCGCTTTCGAGGCAGCGGGCGCGGCGGTCTGGCTGCATGGCGAGGCGGGAGCGGTGCTGGGGCGCGGCCTGATTGCGGAAGATCACGCCAACGCGCTTCCCCGTGTGTTCATGCGGCTTTTCGTTTGACCCTGCGACCGCTAGTGCTATAGAGGCGCCACCTTGGCCGGAGCCTAGCCGCGACCGGTTATTGCGGGCGTGGTGGAATTGGTAGACACGCTGGATTTAGGTTCCAGTGGCTTGCGCCGTGGGGGTTCAAGTCCCTCCGCCCGCACCAACGTCCGGAATAAGCCGTGAATGCAGCCGGGCGAAACGCCAAAGACCGATCGGATCAAGACAGAAAGCGCTGAACATGCAGGTGACCGAGACCCTCGCAGAGGGCCTGAAACGTGAACTCAAGATCGTGGTCCCGGCGACCGAACTCGACAGCCGCCTTTCGGCGCGCCTGGAAGAGATGAAGGGCCAGGTCCAGCTCAAGGGCTTCCGTCCGGGCAAGGTGCCGGTGGCGCATCTGCGCCGCATCTACGGCAAGTCGGCCATGGCTGAGATCGTCCAGAACGTGCTGAACGAGAACGCCCGCAAGACGCTCGAGGAGCGCGGCGAGCGTGCTGCGATGCAGCCGAGCTTCGATCTGCCCGAGGACGAGGCCGATGCCGGCGCCGTGCTCGAGGGCAAGAAGGATCTCGCCTACACGATGACCTACGAGGTCCTGCCGAAGTTCGAGCTCGGCGATTTCAAGGGCGTCAAGATCGAGCGTCCGGTCGCCGAAGTCACCGACGAGGAAGTCGACGGCGAGATCAAGCGGCTCGCCCGCGATTCGGCCGACTACGCTGCCAAGGATGGCGCGGCTGCCGACGGCGATCGCCTGACCATTTCCTACCTCGGCAAGCTCGACGGCGAGGCCTTCG
>JAFKJZ010000476.1:0-716 GCA_017305815.1 Hyphomicrobiales bacterium | reverse complement strand
ACAACGCGTTCGTCACGCTCGGCTCTGGCCGCTTCATCCCGGGCTTCGAGGAGCAGCTCCTCGGCGCCAAGGCCGGTGAAGAGCGCGTTCTCAACGTGACCTTCCCCGAGGAATACGGCGCGAAGCAGCTGGCCGGCAAGGCAGCGACCTTCGACGTCGTCGTCAAGGAAGTGGCGGCTCCGGCCGAGACGACCATCGACGACGAGTGGGCGAAGAAGTTCGGTATCGAATCGCTCGACGAGCTGAAGGCCACCATGCGCCAGCAGCTGCAGAGCCAGCTCGGTGCCGCGACCCGCACCAAGGTCAAGCGCCAGCTGCTCGACCAGCTCGACGAGAAGCATGCCTTCGAGCTGCCGCCGACCATGGTTGAGCAGGAGTTCCAGAACGTCTGGAACCAGGTCACCCAGGATCTGCAGCGTTCGGGCCGCAGCTTCGCCGACGAGGACACGACGGAAGAGGCCGCCAAGGCCGACTACCGCAAGATCGCCGAGCGCCGCGTGCGCCTCGGTCTCGTCCTGTCGGAGATCGGCGAGCAGAACTCGATCCAGGTCACCGACGAGGAGGTGCAGCGCGCTCTCGTCGACCGGATCCGTCAGTTCCCGGGCCAGGAAAAGCAGGTCTACGACTTCTACCGCGAGAACCCGGACGCGCTGGCCAGCCTGCGCGCGCCGATCTTCGAGGAGAAGGTCGTCGACTACGTTCTCGGCCTCGCCGAC
>JAFKJZ010000475.1 GCA_017305815.1 Hyphomicrobiales bacterium | reverse complement strand
TCGTGGCCCCGGGAACGGTTCGCTTCTCCGCGCGGGCGGTCATCGACCATGCCGAGGGCAAGCCAGCCTTCGTCGGCTTCCTGCTGGCACCGAGCGCCGCCAATCTGCGATCCGAGATCGCGGTCCTCGAACGCGAGGGGGCGGCGCGCCGCTCGGCCTATTTCAGCGGCTGGCGCGACGTGGCGGCGGGCGAGCCCGTCAGCATCAACATCATGCTCGACAGCCCGACGCAGCGGATGATGAACCTCGTCATCCTGAGCCGCGCCAAGGGCGACTCGGTCGATTTCTCCTGGCTGAAGGTGTTCGACTTCCGGCTGGTCCGTCATTTCGACGTCGAGGCGCGCGGGGAGGCTGCCCATGCGCAGTGAGGCCGCGGATCTCGTCGTCATCGCGATGCCGCTCTACGGTCACGCGGCGCTCGCCGTCGAGGCTCTCGAAACCGCGTTCGCCTCGACCACCGAATGCCGCGTCGAGGTGGTGGTCTCCGTCGATGGCGATCCCCGCCGCGAGGTGTTCGATGCGCTGACCCTCTATGCGGCGACGCGTCCGGAGCTGCACGTCATCTTCGGGCCGAACGCCGGCCCGGGCGGGGCGCGCAACCGCGCGATCGACTTCATCGTCGAGAACCTGCCGGATGCGAAGGCGGTCTACTTCCTCGACGCCGACAACCGGGTTCTGCCGACCACGATCGAGACGCTCTATGCCCGTCTGAAGGCGGAGCAGTGCGGCTGGGTCTACACCAATATCGACACCTTTTCGGTGCGCTGGGGCGCCCACTACGGCGACGGCTATTCGCGGCTGACGCACTGCGTCTCCGACAATATCTGCGACACCGGCTCGATGATCTCGATCGACGTATTCCATGCCGGCGTTCGCTTCGACGCCGATCGGCAGAACGGCTTCGAGGATTGGGAGTTCTGGCTCTCGTGCATCGAGGCGGGTTTCGTCGGCGTGCCGTGCCACGATACGGCGTTCGAATATCGCCTCAGGGCCGAAAGCCGGTTCAAGGAAGCGAACCGCGACCGCGCCGCCTCCCTGAGCTTCCTGCGCCGCCGCCACAAGACTTTGTTCCGCCGTTCGACGCTGGTCGATTTCGAGCATGAGGAAGCCCCGCGCTACGCCATGCTGCGCACGGGCGACGGCACCATCGCCTGCTTCACCGATCCGACGATGGAGCCGACCAAGCTCGATTTCGACGAGGCGATCCGCGCCTTCTGGGGCAGCGCCGCCGAGCCGGACAATTTCCATTTCCCGCCCTTCCTGGCGGCCGGCAGCGTCGAGACGTTGAAGCTTCTCAAGCAGTCGCGGCTCTGGCCCAACCTGCTCATGCATCTGGAGCGGGCGACCGAGGCGGCGAATGTCTGCTTCGTGCAGATCCGCAACGTCGCCGCCGAGCGCGGCATCGACATCGAGATCCAGCCTTCCGGCCATGTCCGAAAGGGACGCGCCGATCTGGTGTTCATGTCCTCCGCCATCGTTCGCGATGCCATCCGCAACAACGCTCTCGAATGGCTCGGTTCGATCGCGGCCGACCAGGTCTGGCCAACGGTAGCGGTGGTGAAGGTACGCTTCCCGTTCCCGGCCGAGGCGCCGAAGCGCGCCTCCGCAACGCCGGAGCAGTCGCTGATCAACCTCGTCCACACGATCGCCACCAGCCCGCTGCAGGCGGTCGCGGCGAAGCGCTGGACCTGGCGCGGCTCGCGGCTGCCGGCGCTGTCGGAGCTCTACAAGCAGCTTCGCACCGAGGTGGGGGGCTCGCCCGTGCTGCCGCTCGGTCACGCGCAGTCTAGCAAGCGTACCCTGGCGCTGCTGGTGCCCAATGCCTCGTTTGGCGGCGCCGAGAAGGTCGCCTTCGCGGCAGCGCGCGAGCTCAAGGCCGAAGGCTTCGAAACGCATCTGTTCGTGCTCGGCAATGCCCGCATGGACGTGCTCGACGAGTTCGATGACTCGTTCGACTTCATCCATTTCTGGAAGAACGGCATCCCTGCCTGGGGCGGCACCAACCGCTTTCTTGGCCAGGACTTCATCGCCGAATATCACGACGTCGACTGGAACGCGCTCAAGGGCCAGCTCTCGGGCTTTGACCTGATCATTAACAATCACGTCATGGCAGTGCATCCGCTGATGGCGCGGCTGCGCTCGGAGGGCGCGCGCACCGCATGTTACCTGCATGTCGTTGACGAGACGCCGCTGCGCCGTCCGGCCGGCCAGCCCTTCGCCGCCATCGCGCACGAGCATTGCTACGACGCCTTCCTGACCTGCTCTGAGCAGCTCAAGGTCTACCTGCACAGCTATGGCGTGCCGCTGGAAAAGATCTTCGCGGTCGCGAACGCCCCGAGCATCTCGGTCAAGCCGAAGGCCCTGACCGAGATCGTCGAAAACCGGCTGGCGCGCCCCGCCGATGCGCCTCTCCGCATCCTCTACATGGGTCGCTTCGAGCCGCAGAAGGGTATCGACCGTATCCATGCGGCGCTGCAGGACCTGCGCTCGCGCAATATCCCGTTCGAGGCGCTGGCGGTCGGTGGCGAGATCCTCGCCGAGCAGCCAAGTTCATGGACCGGCAAGCTGCGCGAACTAGGCGTCACCGTCCGTCCGCCGATCTTCGGCGGTCGCGAGATCGCGGCGATCCTCGCCTGGGGTGACATCCTTATCATGCCGTCGCGCTGGGAAGGCGCACCGCTGATGATCGCGGAGGCGCAACTGGTCGGCTGCGTGCCGGTGGCGACCGCCGTCGGCGCCGTCGACGAGCTCGTCACCAACGGCCGCGACGGCTTGCTCATCGAGGGCGAGGCGGACCTGAAAATCGTCGCCGACCTCGCCGCCGCCGTGGAATCTCTGGCGCGCGATCGCACGCGCCTCGCCCGCCTGCGCGAAGGCGGCCTGTTCACCGCTTCCGGGCGTTCCTGGGCGGCTTCCTTCGGTCCGTTCGTCGAATGGTGCGACCGGACCGTTTCGTCTACCCCCCGGATCGAAGCGCGTGCGCCGCGCCGTCCGGTCGATCAACCCATCGTCGAGATTGACGTTCCGGCCGTCGCCTGACAGCTCCGGAATCTGAGGAAAGGTACGTCTGCATGCGTTCGAGAATCCTGATCACAGGCATTCCCGGTCACTATACGAGGCTCGTCCGGAGCGCGAAGGGCGCGACCGTCAACTACGGCGAGCAGCAGCTTCAGCCCGAGAGCAAGGAAGCTTTCCTCCGCGAACTGAGCAACATCTCCAACACCGGCAACTATCTGATCGGTGAGGGCGCTCTGCGCGCCATGCCGTCGAGCGCCACGCAGGTTCCGTTCTGGCATCTGCATAATGCCTGCGTGAACGGCACTGGCCTCGACGAGATCAACTCCAATTTCGACATCTGCGTCTTCACCTGCGCCAACCTGCTGCGCAAGGGGCTGTCGGCCGACGCCGAGGCGCTCGTGCTGAAGAACCTCAACATGCCGATCGTCATGCTCGGCATCGGAATCCAGAACCGCGCCGATCTCGAGTCCGGCCTGCCCGCCGGCACCCAGCAATTGCTCGACGTGCTGAAGGGCAAGGAGCACTACTTCCTGACGCGCGGCTATGAGACGGCCGAGTTCCTGAAGTCGCGCGGCTTCTCGTTCGTTCGTCCGACCGGCTGTCCGTCGGTCTACTTCCTTCCAGACAACATGCGCACGGCGCTGAAGCGGCTGCCGGAGGTCAAGGTCGGCAGCGGCCGTACCGTCTTCTCGGGCTATCTCGGCGCGACGGAAGAAGCCGTCCGCGACGTCAACATGCTGAGCAAGCCGGAGAGCGAGAACTTCTATGTGGTGCAGGACGAGTTCCTGCATTTCGACATGAAGGTCGAGCCCAACAAGGACGGTCGTGTCTTTGACTCGACCTCGGGCCGGATGATTGGCGACCTCAGCTACAAGCATTCCGACCAGCTGCAGCGCAAGCTGAAGCTGCACACCTTCTTCGACACCAATCAGTGGCGCGCCTGGACCTCGTCGATGGACTTCTCCATCGGTCGCCGGTTCCACGGCAACATCATCGCGCTGCAGTCCGGCGTGCCTGGCCTGATGGTCGCCGTCGATGACCGCATGCGCGAGATGCTCAATTTCACGGGGCAGCCCTCGGTCGAGGCGTCTGCGCTCGAAGCCGCCAACGACCGCGCCGAATTCGTGTCCGATCACCTGGCGGATCTGAACGTTCCGCAGGTAGTGGAGAAGTACAACGACCGGGAAAGCAACTTCCGGACGGCGCTTCGCGATATCGGCCTGAACTAGTTCGCACGCTTCCCGCCCGCCTGCGCCCATCCGGGCCGGGCAGGGCGGCGCCCCGTTTCGGATACGCAATCATTCAGAGGACGAGCGTCATGCGCATCTTGCTGACCGGCATCCCTTCCTACCTGCAGAGAACCGTGGCCGGCGTGACCGGCGCGACGGTGCGCCACCGGCCCTATTTCGACGACATCCGCTCCAAGAAGGACGTCATCGACCAGGTCAAGAAGATCGCCAACACCGGCAACTACCTGATCGGCGAGGGCGCCGGTCACGCGCTCCGGGGTCATGACGTCGTCTACATGCCGTTCTGGCACCTCGCCAATAGCCTGGCCTCGCAGGAGGTCTATGACGAGATCAGCCGGTCCTTCGACATCTGCGTGTTCGCCTCGGCCAATCTGCTGCGACCCGGCTATTCGGCCGATCTGGAAGCGCAGGTGTTCGAGAAGCTGAAGATGCCGGTCGTCGTGATGGGCATCGGCATCCAGCGCAAGGCCAATCTGCGCGACGACCTGCCGGCCGGCACGCAGAAGTTCCTCGAGGTGCTGCGCGCCAAGGAGAGCTATTTCCTGACCCGCGGCTACTTCACCTCCGAGTTCCTGAAGGAACAAGGGATGAAGTTCGTGCGGCCGACCGGCTGCCCGTCGCTCTATTTCAATCCGGATGGCATGCGCCAGGCGCTCAACGGAATTGCCAATCCCGGCCTAGTCGAATCCCAGAAGATCGCCTTCGGCGGCTATCTTGGCAGCGTGGCCGACACCATCGTCGACGCGCATGTGCTGCTGAAGCCCGACAGCACCGCGCACTACGTCATCCAGGACGAAGTCGTCGTCTACAACATGAACATCGTCGGCGACGACACCACGGCCGCCTATGACGCGCCCTCGGGCCGCATCGTCGCACCGCTCGAATACAAGCACCAGGAGAAGTGGCAGCGGAAGAACGAGCTGCACGTCTTCTTCGACACCAATCGCTGGCGCACCTGGGCGTCGCAGCTGGATCTTTCCTTCGGTCGCCGCTTCCACGGCTGCATCATCACCATGCAGGCCGGCATCCCGTCGCTGATGATCGCCGTCGACGATCGCATGCGCGAGATGCTGGAATTCATCGGCTTCCCGCATATCGAGGCAGGGATCTGGAACCGCGAGCCGCAGAAGAAGGCGTATCTGAAGGAGTTCCTGTCGACCATCGACGCGCCGGCGGTAATCGACCGATACAACGCCTGCGAGACCAATTTCCGCACCGCGCTGAACGATATCGGCATCAAGCAGGCGCCGGCGTCGCTCGTCGCCAAGCCCCCGGTCGCGGCGGTCCGCGCGCATGAGCCGGCCTGATCCACGTCCTCTGTCGCGCATCGCTCCGGCCTTTGCCGGGGCGATGGCGTGGCTCGGCGCGGTTCTCGGTGTCCCGGCCGATGCTGCCGAACTCGGCTTCAACCGGGTCAATCTCGGCTGGGCAAAGCCGGCCGAGCGGCAGGCGATCATCGACGCGATGAAGAAGAGCGATGTCGTTTCGGTGCGCCTGTCGCTGAGCGCGCCGGTCGATCCGAGCCTGGATGCGGTCCGCATCGCGCATGCGGCCGGACTGCGCATCCTGCTCGAAATCTCGCTGAACAATCCCGATTTCTATCCCGAGGGCACCAAGCGCCGCTCGGCCATGGGCCGCAGCCATGATGCCTACCGGCTGTCCGATCTCGATCCCGAGCGCTATCGCGTCGTGATCCGCGATGCCTTGGCCAAGCTGGATGCCATGGGCATTCCAGTCGTCGCGGTGGAGCCCGGCAACGAGATCAACTGGGCCGGCTACAACGGCGATCTTACCGTGCGAAAGCCGAAATCCGACTCCGCCATCACGCCGGGCGACCCGGCCAAGGTCGCGCAGGGCATCGACCGCTATGTCGCGATCGTCCGCGTGACCGGCGAGGAGATGCGGGCATCGAAGCTGAACCGCGATGCGAAGCTGATCTCGGCCGGTCTTTCGGACATGCCGCTACCATTTTCGCGGCGCGTCGGGCTGGAGATCATCCCGCCGGCGGAATGGACGGCCCGCATGCAGGCGAGCGGCCTCGACACGCTCGTCGACGCCTATGGCATCCACGTCTATCCCGGCAGCGGCGGCACGCGGGCGCGCCGCGATGCGCTCGTGCGCGATGCGCTTTCTTTCTGCGGCGTCGACCGGGCCGGCAAGCCGTGCTGGATCACCGAATGGGGTGTCGCGAACACCTCGCCAACTTGTCCGATCTCCGACGAGAAGCGCGCCGTCCTGGTCGACCAGCTGCGCGCCATCATCGACCGGGATATCACGGCCGGCCGGGTCGAGGCAGCCTATTATTTCGATTGGGACAGCAAGACCCCCTACAGCGTCTGGCGCTGCGGATGGCTGTCTTCGGCCGGCCGCGCCGCCGTAAGGCCGGTGACGGACTGAGGTCCTCGTCGCGTTTGGAAGTTGCAGGGAGGAATGCGCGCATGGCGCTCCGGACTATCGTTATCGGCGGCTCAAACACGGTCATGCAGCCCGGCTATTGGCCGACGCTGCTGGCGCGGATGGCGCATCGCGGCCTGCCGCTTGATGTCATCGCCGATCTCTCCGTCGGCGGCACGACCTCCGGCTTCGGCCTGTTCCAGCTGAAGGCGAACGAGCATCATCTCGCCAATGCCGAGGTTCTGATCATCGAATATGCGCTGAACGACGCCTTCGTCTATGGCGACGAGCGCCGGCCGTTCCGGCACTGGGCCCGCTTCTACGAGGGCGTCATCCGCCATGCGCTGTCGATCAATCCCGACCTGCGCATCGTATCGCTGGTGTTCGGCCAGCGCGGCGGTTCCTATATCAGCTCGGTTCCGTCGATCGACGCGGGCATGCACTACCTCTCCGACTGGTATGACACCGCGATCGTCAACGTGTCGCGTCACCTGATGCGCCGCTTCGGCCGCGAGGTCGTGACCGATCCGAGCTTCTATGCCGATCAGGGGCACTATTCCCGGCCGATCGCCACGACGATCGTTGCCGACATCATCGCCGATGATCTCGAGCGGATCCTTGCGGCGCCGTTCCGGCCGCGCGGCATGCCATTGCCGGTCGATCCCTATCATTTCGCCGATGCCCGGATCATCGACGCCAAGACGCTGATCGAGAGCTGCGGCCTGCCGCCCCGCGTCTACAGCAACCGCCGCTTTGCCGCGACAACCGCTGATCTCGGCGATTTCCGCCTCAAGCTGACCTTCGACAAGGGGCGGCCGCTCGCCCTGTCCTATGTCTGCGCTCCGGACATTTCGCCGCTGGAAATCGCCATGGCGAGCGATACCGTCGAGGCGGCCATGCTGAAGGGCGGCGTCCGCGACGGCGCCTTCAAGTTCCTGCTGTCGATGCTAAGCTGCGACTTCCTGTATCCCGGTCCGGCGCTGCTGCAGGAACCGGCGAGTTTCACCTGCTCCCTGCAGGCCTCGCAGAACGTGCCGGGCGTGACCAGGCATGTGCCGAAGGACAATGTCGCCCATGCCGACGGGGACGATTCCCGGCCGCGCGTGATTCCGCTGCTCGGTATGCTCTATACGGGTACGCTGAAATCCTGCGTCGCCGAGCCGGTCGCCGATCTCCGGCCTCAGCCGGCCGCGGCTACCGAGCGCATCGAAGCCCCCAGCAACTGAGCCATCAGCGAGCGCTGCCGCGTCAGGCACTTGTCGAGCGCATAGCGCTCGATGATGGTTTGGCGCGCATTGCGCCGGAGGTCCACGAAGGCCTTCGGCCGCGCCAGTACGTCCAGAATCGTCTCGGCGAGCGCTTCGGGTTCGAAGAATGGCACCAGCAGGCCGTTCTGCCCGTGGCGGATCACCTCCTGCACGGGTGGAGTCGCCGAGCCGATCACCAGCGCGCCGCAGGACATCGCCTCCAGCACCGACCAGGACAGGACGAACGGATAGGTGAGATAGATGTGCGCCGTCGAGATCTGGAATAGACGCGTCAATATTGCGTGCGGAACCTGACCTGGAAAGAATACACGCTGTGGATCGAGCGGCGTTTCTTCCAGGATCGCGTCTTTCCAGGTTTTTCCGTCACGGCGGGAGGCGCCGTAGCTGTTGGAATTGCCGCCGACGAAGACGAAGATGGCGTCCTTGTTGCGCTCCAGTACCCGCGCCGCCGCCTTCACGGCCTGCGGGAAGCCGCGATAGGGCTCGAGGTCGCGCGCCGCGAAGGTGACGATCGGATCGCCGGCCTTGATGACGCGTCCGTCCGGGAGGGCGATGCCGCGCCCGGTGTCGGGGCGGAACCGGCGCACGTCGATGCCGTCATGGCAGATCGCGATCCGGCGCCCAGCCGGTCGGGCTCAGTCCCGCCTCGATCGCGTCGAGGGTGACGAGCTGGGCCGCGTTGCGCAGGCGAAGCCGCTGGCGGACGTCGAGATCGATGACGTCGGCCGGGTCGAACCCCACATCGGCGCCCTCGGCGCTGTAGAAGAATTCGCAGTAGCCGAGCGCCGGGCTGCGGGGCACGACGTCTTTTACGAACATCATGCTGCCCCAGCCTATGTGGCCGAGGATGATGTCGGGTGCACCCTCGGCGCGCACCAGCGCTTCGAGGGTCTCCGCGACACGCATGCCGATGCGCACGTGGTGTTCGGTCGTCGCCAGCGGGCTGCTCTGCACGACCCCGGGCCTCGGCGGCGGCTCGGCCCGGTGCCGCACGATCCGTACGCCCGGCAGGCGACGGTCGACACTCTCGGTGATCAGGGTCACCTCGCTGCCGCTGGCGGCGAGGTTGGCGGCGAGGTGTTCGAACTGCCCCACGCCGCGCCGGTGAATAAACAGCACCCTCACGCCGGGAGGCCTCGTGGCGAACGCATCGATCGACGCCGACCGTCAGGCGCCGTAGCGGGTGGCATTCGTCCAGACCAGCTCCAGCTTCTGGAGAAGGCGATACGCGTTGTCGAGCTCGCGCGATTCGTCCTCATCGCGAACAAGCAGGCGGTGATAGGTGTCGTCCGCCGTGCGAAGCGCGTTGCAGAGGTCGTGGCCCTTCTGCGACAGGCTGATACGCGCGGAGCGCCGGTCGCGCTGCGAGGCGGCGCGGTCGATATAGCCAAGGTCGACGAGTTGCTTCAGGTAGTAGGAGACGTTCGAGCCGAGATAGTGGCCCTTGTCGAGCAGATCGCGCACCGAGAGCTCACCATTGCCGATGGTGAACAGCACCATGACCTGGGCAGGACCGATGTCGCCGACGCCGAGCTTGCCCATTTCGATCCGGAGCAGGTCGGTGAAGCGGCGGTTCACCCGCTCGATCGTCCTTGCCAGTTCGAAATGCGTGACATGGCCCCGATCATGCTCGGTGACCACGGTGATCACGCTGGAGGCCGGATTGCCGGATGAGTAGCTGCCCTCCGACTCTTCAACTTCTACCGCCGCTTGCAGAAGCTCTCGCGTCATTATGACCCCGCATTGCTGAATTTAGTTCAAAATTCCAACTATTCTAGATTGCCGCATCATCGGATTGGAATCTCCCACCCTTATAGACGATACCGAATCAAGAACTCAGTAAGTTTGTCCGAAAATTCGACTAAATGTATGTTCTGGACACCCTTGAAGCTGAACGATAAAGTTCGGAAATGACAATTTCAAGGCAATACAATATTATGCCGAAAATTGAAGCAACGTCGCCAAATGTTTCGGCGGCGAAGGTGTCGGGGAAGGCAACTGTTCCCCAGGCTGTGGCTATAGAAGCACGGCGCTCCTTCATGGCGGGATTGGGTTATGCTGCAATCCTGAGTGCATTCATCAATGTTCTGCAACTTACTGTCCCGCTCTACATGCTTCAGGTGCACGACCGCGTTCTGAACAGTCGTAGCATGGACACGCTGGCGATGCTGTCGGTTCTGGCGGGCGGCGCGCTGCTTCTCTACGGAATTCTCGATTTCATCCGCTCGCAGGTCTTCCTCGTGATGGGCGGAAGGCTGGTGCGCCGCCTGAACGAGCCGGTGCTGACGGCGTCTATCCGAGCCTCGGCGCGGGAAGGGGCCGGCAAGGCCGCGCAGGCGCTTCGGGATCTCTCCGACATCCGCAACTTCCTGACCAGTCATGCGGTCAGCGCGCCGCTCGAGGCGGCGTGGAGCCCGATCTTCCTCACCGTGCTGTTCATGCTGCATCCCGGTTTCGGCATCGCCGGAATCGTTTCCGTGCTCATCCTGATCATATCCAGCGTGGCGATGGACATCTTCACGCGCGGTCTGCTGAGCGAGGCAAACAAGGCGAATGTGGAGGCGATCACCAACATCGCCGGCCAGATCCGTCACGCCGAGGCGATCGAGAGCATGGGCATGTTGTCGGCCCTGGCTTCGAAGTGGCGTATGGCCCAACTGAGCGCCCTCCAGCTTCTCGAGACGGGCAACCGGCGCGGCAAGATCATTTCGACCGTGACGCGCACCTTGCGATACGGAATGCAACTCTTTGTGCTGGCGCTTGGTTGCATCCTGGCGATCCGGCAGGAGATCACGAGCGGCGCGATGATCGCCGCGACGATCGTCATGGGCCGCCTGCTGCTGCCCTTCGACAGCGTCGTCGAGAACAGCCGCCAATGGATCATGGCGAGCGGCGCCTGGAAGCGGGTGCGCGAACTGCTTGAAAGCGAGGGTTCAGAACGCCAGACCATGCCTACCACGGTCGCCGAGGGCGACCTCGTTGTCGATCGCCTCATCTACGCGGCGCAGGGACAGGATGTCCCCATCATCAAGGGCATCTCCTTCAGCCTGTCGCCCGGCGAGGTGCTGGGCGTGATCGGGCCTTCCGCTGCGGGCAAGTCGACGCTCGCGCGCCTGCTCGTCGGCATCATCAAGCCGACCGCCGGCGGCGTCTATCTCGACGGTAACAGCGTCTATCTCTGGGAGCGGTCCTCGTTCGGCCAGCTGGTCGGCTACCTGCCGCAATCGGTTTCGCTGCTGGACGGTACGATCCGCGAGAACATCGCCCGCATGGACGAGGGCGATCCGCGTGCCGTGATCGAGGCCGCCCGCATCGCCGATGTGCATGAGATGATCGGGCGCCTGCCTCTCGGCTACGACACGCCGGTCGGTGACGCACGCCTGACGCTTTCGGGCGGCCAGCGCCAGCGCGTGGCCCTGGCGCGCTGCCTTTATGGCCACCCGCGTCTCATCGTTCTGGACGAGCCGAACGCCAATCTCGACGCCACCGGCGAGGCGGCGCTGATCCGCGCCATCCGCACGGCCAAGGCGGACGGCGCGATCGTCATCATGATCGCACATCGTCCCGCCATCATGGAGGTGGCCGACAAGCTGCTCGTTCTCGAGAACGGCCGGGTTTCCCAGTATGGCCCGCGCACGGATATCGTCGCGCCGATGACTGGCGAGCGCCCGGCGCCGCCCCAGTCTAGCCCGGCTATCGCGCAAGGCGGAGATCGTCGATGACATTGCCCAAGCAGACCAGAACCGAGCTCGAACGGGCGCGGCGCGAAGCCGTTCCGGCGATCGTCTATCCCTCGACGATCCGCCAGGCGCGCACCGAGATGCTGGAAAAGGAGCCGAACTTCCGGATGCCGGTCATCGCCGGCGTCGCGGCGGTGCTGATCGGCTTTGGCGGCTTCGCCGGCTGGGCCTATTCCGCCAATCTCGACAGCGCCTCCGTCTCCTCCGGTTCCGTCATCGTCGACACCAAGCGCAAGACGATCAGTCACTACGAGGGCGGCATACTGAAGAAGCTGCTGGTGCGGGAAGGGGACGTGGTCAAGGTCGGCCAGCCCCTGATCCTGCTCGACGACACGCGCGCCCGCTCCGAGCTGCAGCAGCTGACCGCGCGCCGCTTCGCCCTCATCGCGAAGCTGGCGCGGCTGCGCAGTGAGCAGGCAGATGCCGACCAAGTCGATTTCCCGCGTGAACTGCTCGATTCGACGGACCCGGCCGCCCGCGATGCGGTCGAGGCGGAGCGGAAATTCTTCATGACCCGCAGCGCCGCCAAGGCCGGCCGCCTCGATGTCCAGCGCAAGGCGATCGAGCAGCATGACGCCGAGACGGCCGCGTTGACGGCTCAGATCGTGGCGACCAAGCGTCAGAGTGAGCTGCTGCAGGAGCAGCGCGACACGATCGCGGGGCTCGTGGCCAAGGGGCTGTCGAAGCGTTCGCAACTCCTGGAGATCGATTCGCGCGCCAGTCAGCTCGTCGGCAACAGCGGCGAGCTCGTCGCGAACAAGGCAAAGGCCGAGCAGGCCAAGGCCGGCGCCAAGCTGGAGCTGCTGGCGCTGGCCTCGGACTGGCTGCAGCAGGTGTCGGGGGATATCGCCACGACGCGTGGCGAGCTGGCCGATGTCGACGAGAAGATCGTCGCCTCGCGCGACGTGCTCCGCCGCCTGGAGGTGCGCTCGCCGGAGGCCGGCGTAATCGTCAACGCGCAGGTGCGCACGATCGGCGCCGCCATCAGTGCCGGAGCGCCGCTGATGGACATCGTGCCCGAGAACGAGCCGCTCATCGTCGAGACGCGTGTGAGCCCGACCGATATCGACACGATCCGCGTTGGTGCGCCGGTCCGCATCCGCCTTACAGCCTATAACCAGCGCAACCACGCCCCGCTGGAGGGGAAGCTGACCTATATCGCCGCCGATCATGAGGTCGATGAGCGGACGAACTCCGCCTATTTCGTCGCGCGCGCCGAGGTCCTGCCGGAATCGCTCGCCTCGGCCCCCGATGTGCGGCTCTATCCCGGCATGCCGGCGGACATGATGATCATCAACAAGCCGCGCCGCGCCATCGACTACCTGCTGTCGCCGATCACCGACAGCCTGAACAGCGCCTTCCACGAGGAGTGAGACTGTGCCGCAATGCTGCGGCGCAGCAATTTGGCGTTGAATATAGTTCAAATTTAGAATCAAATTATTTCTATAGACATACAAGTAAACGTGCAAATAAACGGCTATAAGACCTTAATTGCGCTAGTTTAATTGCGATCTAAAGAGTAGAATCCTTGTCTTTGGCGTTGAATGTCTCTACCGTTCGCTTATAGTGCAGTGCGTCATATCTTTCGGGACTCGAAGCGGTCGCGGCAGATATGACGGCCGCGGAGATACTTCGATCTGGGCGGCGAGATGCGACTGACATAGGAGACCTCAATGGCCACACTAGAAGGCGGGGCGTATGACGACGTCCTATTCGGCTCGCGCTTCAGCGACATCATCTTCGCTCATGCCGGTGACGACTTCGTATTCGGCGGCGACGGCGATGATACGATCTTCGGTGAAGCGGGTGATGACACGCTCTACGGCGATGCCGGCAACGATCTGCTGTTCGGCGGCAATGGCAACGACACGCTCTTCGGCGGCGAAGGCCATGACCAGCTGTTCGGCGGCAACGGCAACGATCAGCTCTACGGCGGCGAGGGCAATGACATCCTCGACGGCGGCAACGGCAACGACATCCTGGATGGCGGCGCCGGCAACGACATCCTGCTTGGCGGCAACGGCAACGACGTCCTTTCGGGCGGCGATGGCGCCGACATCCTGGATGGCGGCAATGGCAACGACATCCTGATCGGCGGCGCCGGCAACGACATCCTGACCGGCGGTAATGGCCAGGACGTGTTCGTATTCACCGGTGGTGGCGGCAACGACGTCGTTCTCGACTTCCAGGCCGGTGAAGATATTCTTCAGATCCAGAAGAACATCAACGGCACCGACATCACGTCAGCAGATGATCTGGCCGCTCGCGCGACCCAGGTCGGCACGAGCACTGTCATTGATCTTGGCCACGGCGACTCGATCACGCTGGCCAACGTTGATGTCCACGACGTCCAGAACCATCCGAGCAGCTATTTCGTCATCGGCTGACACTAGTCGGCCGATCGCCTGCGGCGTCCGGTTCCCTCCCACCGGACGCCGTAGGAGTGTTCCCCTGCGTTTTGCGATATCGAGGTGCCCGGCATGCTGGAAATCGTCCCGCTGTCGCCTTCCGGTGGTCATGCCGACGCGATCCGCAGCATCAAGCTGGCCTCGGACGTGTCGCTGATAGTTTGGGACATTCCTGGACCCTGTTCGGTTCCGCCACGCTGCGTCCGGCAGGATGGCGAGATCATCGCGCCGCTCGCCAGCCTTCGGCTGGGCCGCGTCGATGGTGGCACCCGCATCCTCTGGGCGCTGCGCGCCCGCGCGCCCCTGAGGCTGATCGTTTCCGCCGGCACGCTGGGTCCGTCCGACACGATCGACGTCGATCCCGCGGATCCGTTCATCGGATCGGACATCGCCGCCCTTATCGACGATCTCGATGGTCGCGCCCGCGTTTCCCTGCTGACCGCCTTGCTGACGTCCTGGTGCGGCGCTTTCCGCCTGTCGCGCTCGCCGGCCTTTGCCGAGGCCGTGCAGTTCGTGACGCAGGAACTGCAGCCGGGCAACGCTCCGGCGGCGCTCGCCTGCATGCCGACGCGCGACACCGCCCTGGTCGAGTTCAGCACGAGCGCCGATCTAGGCGCGATCTCGTCGGCTCATCTCGTGACCGAGCATGGCGTTCGCCGCCTGGCCTGCGAGGTCTATGCCCGCAAGCCCGACCGCAGCGGCCGGCTCGGCCTGACGCTGCTCGTCGAGGGCAACGAGACCACGCTCGCATCCGGTACGCTGGTTCTCGTCGGCGAAAACGGCACCGCGATCCGTGCCCTCGCCAAGGCGGGGGCGCGACCGACCAATTTCCTTCGCTGGTGGGGGACGCGGCGCAATGACGGCGCTCTCACCGAATTTCTCGTCCGTTCGCTGTCGCTGAAATCGGAAGAGGCACGGCTTGCCGTCATCGACATGCAGGCGCGTGCCGCGCTGCCGCCCAAGGCGGTGGAACTGGCGCCATTTCAGCCGGGCGCCGAAGTCGATCTCGCCCTTTCGCTGGATGGTGGCCTGCTCGTCGGCGGCTGGTTTCGCGATCCCCAGGCGCTGATCGCCGGCATCGACCATGTGACCGCCGAGGCAACGCGTCCGCTCGACGCGGTCTGGCATAAATTTCCCGGCCGGGTCGGCACGGCGGAAGGTGCCGGCCGCGACGACGCGACGGGCTTCATCGCCTATCTGCCGCATGACAAGCCGGCCGGTCCGATCCTGCAGCCGCGTTTCCGCATGCGGTTGCGCTCCGGCACCGAAACCAAGCTCATTCCGAAGCCGCAGCCGATCGACGCCGCCACGATGCGGGCAGGGGCGCTTCGCTCGGTTCCGCTGCAGCATGCGACCGGTGACCTGCTGGCGACGACGCTGGGCCCGGCGTTGGCCGAAATCCAGCGCCGCGTCGTGAAGTCCGCGGCGATCGCCAAGGTCGAGCACTTTGGTCCGGTGCTCGCCGAGCCCGTCTTCTCGATCGTGATCCCGCTCTACCGCGTGCTCGATTACCTGCGCTTCCAGATTGCCGCATTCGCCACAGACCCTGGCCTGCGCGACCAGGCCGAGATCATCTTCGTGCTCGATTCGCCCGAGCAGGCCGACGATGTCAGTCACCTGCTCGGCGGGCTCTACCGGCTCTACAAGATGCCGATGACGCTGGCGGTCATGAATGCCAATGCCGGCTATGCCCGCGCCAACAATGCCGGAGTGGAACTCACACGCGGGCTGGTGGTGAATCTCCTGAACTCCGACGTGATACCTACCGACGGCAACTGGCTCGCCCGTCTTGCGGACAGGCTCGGCGGCTCTGCCCGCATCGGCGCGGTCGGTCCGAAGCTCCTGTTCGAGGACGGCTCACTGCAGCATGCAGGCCTCTATTTCCAGCGCGACGCGCGCGGGACCTGGCTCAACCATCATTTCTTCAAGGGAATGCCGGGCGCCCATGCGCCGGCCAACCGATCCCGCCTGGTTCCTGCCGTGACGGGGGCTTGCCTCGTCATGATGCGGGAGACCTTCGTCGAGGCTGGTGGCTTCACCGAGGACTATGTGATCGGCGACTACGAGGACAGCGACATCTGCCTGAAGATCCGGGCCTCCGGCCAGAGCATCGCCTATGAGCCGGGCGTCGCGCTCTACCATCTGGAGCGCCGTTCGATGCGTCGCAATGGCGACTACATGCGCGGCATCGCCTCGCGCTACAATTCCTGGCTCCACACCCAGCGCTGGGACGCTGTCATTGGTGCGCTGATGGGCGAGGCGGGTGCTTCGCCGCAAGGCGCGGAAACGGCGTTCGCCGGACGCAGGAGCGCCGCATGACTGCCGCCGTGACCGTGTTGAAATCCGTCGGCGACGCTCCCC
>JAFKJZ010000710.1:969-2384 GCA_017305815.1 Hyphomicrobiales bacterium | reverse complement strand
CCGGCCGTGGCTGGATCGCCGTCGTCGCCGTCATGCTCGGCCGCAATCATCCGCTCTGGGCAGCGCTCGCCTGCGTGCTGTTCGGCGTCGCCGACGCGCTCTCCGTTCGCCTGCAGAGCCAGGGCCTGCCCAACCAGCTGACCGACGTCGTGCCCTATGTCGTGACGCTGCTGGCGCTGGCGCTCAGCCACCGCAAGCGGCTGAAGCGCCGCGCCGCCGAGACGATTACCGCGCACGCCTGATCCCTCGCGTGCCCCTTCCAAGCCTTCAAGGACCCCCGCCATGACCGAAACCTGCCGCATGATCCTCGACGTCGACACCGGCGTCGACGACGCCATGGCGATCTTCTACGCGGTCCGCCGGCCGGGCATCAGGCTCGAGGCGCTGACCACCACCTTCGGCAACACCGACACGGTGATCGCGACCGAGAACACGCTGAAGATCCTGGAGCTGCTCGACCGTCCCGAGATCCCGGTGGCGCAGGGCGTCGGCCGCTCGCTGATCCGCCCCTACAAGCGCATGGCCGATCACATCCACGGCTCCAACGCGCTCGGCGACGTCGAGCTGCCGGCGCCGAAGATCAAGGCGACCGACGAGCACGCCATCGACCTGATGATCCGCGTCATCAAGGAGAACCCCGGCGAGATCACGCTCTGCCCGGTCGGCCCGATCACCAATGTCGCGCTCGCCATCACCAAGGCGCCCGAGATCGCCAAGCTGGTGAAGCAGATCGTCGTCATGGGTTCGACGGTGCTGCATCCCGGCATCCATGGCCCGATCGCGCCGATGGTCGACGCCAATTTCGCCAATGACCCGGAAGCCGCGCACATCGTGCTGCAGGCCGGCGCGAATGTGACGCTGGTCGGCATGGACGTCACCATGACGACGCTGCTCTCGACCGACATGATGAACGAGATCAGCCGAGAGGGCGATCACGCGGCGCAGACGCTGATGAAGATCACGTCCTTCTATGTCGACGCCTACAAGACGATGTATCCGGGCATCCAGGGCTGCGGCCTGCATGACCCGCTGGCGGTCGCCGTCGCCGAGGATCCGACGCTGGTCGGGCTGGAGCGCATGTATGTCGACATCGAGCTGAACGGCGAGCTGACGCGGGGCTCGACGGTCGCCGACCGTCGCCGCACCGCGATCCCGTTCCACAACGCCAATGTCGCCATGACCGTCGACCGCGCCCGCTTCGAGGCCGATTTCATGGCGCTGATGAAGGGCCGCTGAGGGGGGCGACAAAGAACCCTCACCCCAGCCCTCTCCCGCAGGCGGGAGAGGGAGACCGCCTGCGACATCGCCCAGCCTCGGGATTGGGGAAGGGCGCCGGCCGAGACCCTCGCCCGCTTGCGGGAGAGGGTAGGGTGAGGGGCTTTCTACCTTCCTAGGCAACTCTCCGCCGCGAATAC
>JAFKJZ010000710.1:0-946 GCA_017305815.1 Hyphomicrobiales bacterium | reverse complement strand
GCTGCTCTGTCGCTTCGACGCCCCATTGCGTGCCGCGTTCTTCCTTCGCGAGCGCGAAGCCGTGCGCCTCGTAGAGGCGGCGCGCCGCGTCCAGGCCCTTCAGCGTCCAGAGCTGCGTGACCTCGAAGTCGGCCTGGTCGCAGAAGGCGACGGCCTCGCCGAGCAGGCGGCGACCGACACCGCCGCCACGGCAGCCCTCGTCGAGGATGAACCAGCGCAGATGCGCCTGGTTGTCGCCGAGGTCCTCGCCGTCGATGGCGATCGAGCCGATGATGCGGCCATGGCGCAGCGCCGCCCAGGCCTGGTTGCGCGGATTGCCGAGCCGGCCGGCGAATTCGGCGGCGCCCGCCGCGACCGTGCTTTCGAAGAACTGTCCGAAGCTCCAATGCCGCGAGTAATGCGCGGCATGCATCTCGGCCACGCGGCCGATCCATCCCGGCCGGTAACCGGTGACGATCTCGATGGGCGCATCGGCGGGTTCCCCGACGTCCGGATGCCGGGCGGCCAGCCCGCGTGCATAGGCGGAGAGCCCCTGCGCCACGGCCTGATGCTCGGCCGGGTTCAGCTGCCCGAGGGCGGCGACGACCTGATCCTGCGCAAAGGCATGGATCCCGGCGACGGTTTGCGCGCCCTTCGCAGTCAGCACCAGCAGCTTGACGCGGCCGTCCCCGGCGCCCGCCGCCTCCATCAGCTCGCCCGCACCGACGAGCTTGCCGACCATCCGGCTGATGCTGGATTTCTCCAGCCGCAGCACCTGCACCAGCTGGGCCGCGCTCATCGATCCCCGGCGCTCGATTTCGAGCAGCGCATGCACGGCGGAGGCGGAATAGGCGGTCCCGGCCAGCGTTGCGTCCATGAAGCCGAGCTCCCGGACGATGGCTCGCGATGCGGAACGGATTTCATCGACCAGAACAGTGTTGACGGACACGCGGGTACCTCGTTGCCA